>JAUIGA010000005.1 GCA_030430125.1 Chloroflexia bacterium
AGGTAAGCGATCGAATCACAATCGGGTCTCCCTAGGTTGATCGAATCATGCCTTGATGTTGACGGGATCTGATTCCATCACGCGCCGGAGCTCAACGACCTGGTCGCGAAGCAGGGCCGCCTTCTCGAACTCGAGATCGCGTGCTGCCTTCTTCATTTGCGACTCCAGATCCTTGACCATCCGTGCCAGTTCGTCCTTCGGTAGTTCGCGAATGACTCCTTCCGCGTGTCCATTGCCTGCATCGTACGTTGCGGTCTGTTCGGCGACCTCGCGGACGCGGTCGGTTAGATCCTTGATCTCCTTGACAATGCCGCGCGGCTCGATGCCGTGTTCGCGATTATGGGCCATCTGGATTTCGCGACGCCGGTACGTCTCCCCGATAGCTGTCTTCATCGACTCGGTCATGGTATCCGCATACATCACAACCAGGCCATCAACGTGCCGAGCCGCGCGCCCAATGGTCTGGATCAGCGAATTGCTGGACCGCAGATACCCTTCCTTGTCGGCGTCGAGAATTGCGACCAGCGATACCTCGGGGAGATCGAGGCCTTCGCGAAGTAGGTTGATGCCCACGACGACATCGTGGATCCCCAATCTCAGGTCGCGAAGGATCTCGATTCGCTCCAGCGTATCGATTTCACTGTGGAGGTAGTGGGTCCGGATGCCCATTTCCTTGAGGTAGTCGGAGAGGTCTTCGGCCATGCGCTTGGTGAGCGTCGTCACGAGCACGCGCTCGCCGCGGGCAACTCGCAGGTTGACCTCGGCGAGCAGGTCGTCGATCTGCCCCTTGGTTGACCGCACTTCGATTGCGGGGTCGACCAGGCCCGTGGGGCGGATGACCTGCTCCATGACCCGGCTCGAATGCTCCATCTCGTAGGCGCCCGGGGTTGCGGACACGAATACTGCCTGGCCGATGGTTCGGACAAACTCGTCGAAGGTGAGCGGTCGATTCTCCCGTGCTGATGGGAGGCGGAAGCCATGTTCGACGAGCACATCCTTCCGGGATCGGTCGCCACCGAACATGCCTCTCACTTGCGGGAGCGTGATGTGCGACTCGTCGACGAACAGGAGAAAGTCGTCGGGGAAGTAGTCGAGCAGGGTCGATGGCTGCTCGCCCGGTTTGCGGCCCGAGAGATGCATCGAGTAGTTCTCGATGCCGGCGCAGTAGCCGGCCTCCTGCATCATCTCGATATCGTACATGGTGCGTTGCTTCAGCCGGGCGGCTTCCAGGACCCTACCGTTCGTGTCCAGAAACTGGATGCGTTCCTCGAGTTCGGACTCGATGTTGGCAATCGCCGTGGCCATCCGATCCTGGTTGGTGACGAAGTGCTTGGCCGGATAGATCGAAATCTCCGTACGCGTAACCAGGAGCTCGCCCGTCAGTGGATCAACCTCCACGATCCGCTCGATGTCGTCGCCGAAGAACTCGATGCGGACCGCGATCTCCTCATAGGCGGGGAAGACTTCAAGGGTGTCGCCCCGTACCCGGAAGGTACCACGGACCAGGTTCATGTCGTTGCGGTCGTACTGGATGTCGATCAGCTGGCGCAGGACCTTGTCGCGCCGTATCGACTGACCTCGATGGAGCGACACAACCGTGTTCTGGTACTCCTCGGGCGTGCCGAGACCGAAGATGCAGGAGACGGATGCGACGATCAGCGTATCCCTGCGCGTGAGCAACGACCGGGTGGCCGCGTGCCGCAGCTTGTCGATCTCCTCGTTGATGTCCGCATCCTTCTCGATGAAGGTATCGGTGCGCGGTACGTATGCCTCGGGCTGGTAGTAGTCGTAGTAGGAGACGAAGTACTCAACGGCGTTCCTGGGGAAGAACTCCTTGAACTCGGCATACAGTTGCGCGGCCAGCGTCTTGTTGTGTGCCAGCACCAGTGTCGGCCGGTTGAGATTCTGGATGACGTTGGCCATGGTGAAGGTCTTGCCAGACCCCGTGACACCCAGAAGTGTCTGAAATCGCTCGCCTTCCTGCATTCCCTCGGTGAGGCCGTCGATGGCCTTGGGCTGGTCTCCGGTTGGCCGGAGCTCGGATGCAAGGGTGAATGGTGGCATGACTAATCCTGCCGCTGCTCGTGTCGATAGGCTGGTTCGCTGGGGGTGTCGAATTCCGAATCCGCGTCCGCCGGTCGTGCCTGCGCCTCGTCGACTGTGCCCTCCGCCGGCGGTTCGAGACCGATGTCGTCGGTGTCGGTCTCTTCGCCGTTGGTGGCCGGAACCGGTTGAAGCTCGCGCGGTTCGGCGTCGGACAACGACGATGGATCGAATCGATACAGCTCCGCTTCCGATTCGCCGATACCCATGATCTCATCGATGTGCCGCACCGCCCAACGTTGACCCGAGAACGGCAGGCGCGCGGTTGCCTCGTCGCGGTCGAACCACCCGGCATCCTGGAACTCCTCGGCCAGGGTGAGGCTCGCGGGGTCGTTGATCGTGACCGCCAGAACTGGCGCGAGCACCACCGCGTCGCGGGCTTCATCGTAGAACTGGTTGATATAGTCTGCGGAATAGAATCGATCGATTGTCAGACCCGCCAACGACGAAAGTGCCGCATTGGCGGCGTCGGGCGCGGATTGATCCGCGGCGATTTCGTGATGAAACGCCTGCCAGGTCCGGGCCATCGGAACATCGTTCCGGCGTTGAAGCAGCAGGAACTGGACGCGCGCGTTCAATCGGCGAAACACGTACACGTCGACGATATCGGTCGCAATGCTGGTCATGCGGTCACGAATCTCCGATGGTTGGCGAGTTGGCTGCATCCTGGGCAGCGCCTATTTCTGGAGGCGGTCCCGGGTTGAATCGATCAGTCCGCGGAAGCCGGTTGCGCTTCGTGGCACACCAACTGGCTGCCCTCGCCACCGTTTCTGGTCCGCGAGGTCGCTGGACGGGCGACGCATGACATACGGTGCAAAGATACACGCCGCAGCGGCCACACCGAGCAGCGTGGCGAGGATCGGCACCGACGGTGCCAGCCAGACGGCTGCGAGGGCGAGGACAAGCGCGGTCAGGAGCGGCACACGAAACGCCAGGCGTCGGGCGATGGTGACTGGCCCCGCGGTCGCCGACCGGGCTCGATGCACCTGTTCCTGTTTCTGGACCTGAAGCGCCGCCTTCTTCTGGGCGACGCGCTCCTCGAAGGAAATGGGCCGGTTGCGGGCCTGCTCCAGAATCTCATCGATTTCCCGGTCCAGGCGGCTTTGTGGTTGTTCGGGTTGGTTTGTAGCGGGCATCGTGACTGGCTCCTGAGCGTAACGGCAACACGTCAATGGCCATCGAACCCTTTAGACTCTCTATGGTACCGCAGCGTGGCGCTGGCACACGTTCACCACGCGCCGACGGCGGGATGCGAGGATAGCTGTGGGGACGTACCGCTTCAACGTCATCGATGGCAACGGCACCGCGAGCTTTCTCGGCCCTCGGCATGCCTCAAAGATGATCGCCGCGGCCTGCGGGGCGAACCATCGGTCGCTGGACTCCATGCTGACGTACCTGCGAGCACTCGACGAGGTGTGGGCACTCGAGGTGTCGGCCGGGCTGGATGCGTTCGATGCCCGAACCCAGGGAGAGGATACGGGCTCCTCTGAGTCCGCGCATCGGTGGCAGGCTCCGTTTCGTGTGGTGGATGAGGAATCCCGGCGCCAAAGCATGCGCATCTCGTCGCTTGGGCTCTTCGTCGTGAACCTGCGCGCGCGTCGCATCGTGCAGGTAGACAACCGGTCGATTTCCCTGGAGAAGTCAGGTCGGGGCAGGGTACGCCGAAACGGGAAACCAACACGCATGATGTTCCGCTACAGCCTGTCCCCAGAATGGGAGCTCGTTCCGTAGCACCGAGCACGCGTTGGCGCATCGCGGCGCCTATCGATCGGCGTTCCTGTCGTCGCCACCCTTCTTGCGCCGAAATCCGCCGAAGAACATCCGGGACATTTGGTCGCTGAATCCATCCTTGGCCAGCTCTTTTTGAGATTCCGACATCGCTTCGTCCGATCGGCGGGTCGCGACCTCGAGTCGAGCTCGCGCGTCTTGCGCCCGCTCGAATCGCCCGAACATCGTTTCGGCGAGCTCGTCGCCTCCGCCCTGCAGCTCGTGTTGCATGGCGCGAAGCTCATCGATGTACTGGTCAATCCACCGAACGATGGACTCCCTGTTGGTCAGCGCGATATCCCGGTGCATTTCGGGGCTTCCAAGCGCCAGCCGTGTCGTGTCCTTGAACCCTGATGCCGCCAGGGTCTGCATGTCGCGCCAAGATGTGTCTTCGGTGACGGCGTTGACCATGGCCGCGGCGGCAATGAACGGCAGATGGCTGACGGCGGCGACGTAACTGTCGTGCTCCACGGGATCAACGAAGTACGACTCCGCTCCCGTTGCGGCAACAATGCCAAGTACGTTGCGAACTGCCTCGTCGGAGGCAGACACGGCCGGGCAGATGACCCAGGTCGCATCCGCGAAGAGGTCGGCACTGGCTGCGTCGAGACTCTCCGAGCCTCCGGCCATCGGGTGCCCGCCCACAAACGAGACCGTAGTTGGAAGCAGCTCGGATGCCCATTTGACGACGTCGACTTTCGTCGAACCCGTATCGGTCACGATGGTCCCGGGCTTGAGGTCTTCGGCGATATCCGCGAAGACATCGCGCATCGCTTGAACCGGCGTAGCGACGATGACGATGTCGGCGTTGGCAACAGCCTTGCCGAGCGACCATTCCGACGCGTCGATCGCGCCCATCCGGCTCGCCTTGTTCTGTTTCGACACGTCACCGTCAAAACCGACCACGCGCAGCGCGTCCTGGTTCTCGCGGGACCATCGCTTGAGCGCGAGCCCGAGTGAACCGCCGATGAGTCCGAGACCGATGATGGTAACCTGCTGTGCCACGATGCTGCTCCCTGGGCGGTGGGCATGGCCCATCCCCCCGACTGTCTAGTCGATTTCGCGCACGTCGATCTCCCTGACCCATCCCTCCACACCATCTTCGGTGACAAACCGCATCCAGCGATCGCCATCTGCGTCGTCGTCGGTGGGGGCATCCTCGTTCAGGTATTGCAGCGGCGTACCAGGATCCAGGGTGTCGAGAATGCCGGTTGCGGTCGATGGGCCCTCGCGGAAGTTGATTCTCGAACCACCGTCCTCGATCGCAAAGTCCGGATTGAACCCGTCAGGGTCCTCGGGTTCCGGTGTTGGGGTCGGGTCTTCGGCGGGCGGGTCTTCATTCACCTGCTGGGTGGGTTGTTCTGGCGGGGAATCGGCCGGCTCGTCGTTCGATTGCTGGGCATTGGTGTCCTGGGCAATTTGCGGGGCTTCGGTCGGTTCCTCGTCGGTTCGGGAGATGAAGTCGCTGGTGAACCCGTCGAGCGCTGTGTAGAGCACGGTAAACCCGACGGCGCATACGGCGATTGTAAGGATCATCGAAATGCCGATCATGAAACCGGCACGACGAGATCGCTGGCGCAGGCGATGAGATAGACCCGGGTCTGTCATGGATTCCTCTCGCGAGGGCTGGTCAGCAATCGGCGGTGGCGTGGGATCGAACTGGAAGGAGCCGACGGCGGGACACAGCGCGTTCCGGGATGTTTTATACCACGGTGACCCGCGCCGGCAGCTCGCGACCGCATGCCAGCTTGGTTGTACGAGTGCGTATCGGCGATCGACCCCATGGTATAGTGATAGAGCGTAATTGATCGCTTGTGATCAAACGTGGGCCACAGCCCACGTTTCTTGGTGTTCATGGGCGTCGCGAATCCCCGGGGTCATTCGATCACGAGCCACACGCAGTTCTGGGGTGCAGTCACGCGACGGCGACGAACGTGCGTACAAGTGAAGAGGAGGTGCGCGGCATGAAAAGTGATCTGTATACCGCGATAGCCCAGATCGCCGCGGAGCGGGGAATCCCGCGGGATGCTGTTCTGGCATCCGTCCAGGATGCCCTCACATCGGTGTACAAGAAGAACGCCAATTCGGAAGAAGACGTTCGCGTCGAACTCGACTCCGCCACCGGCGAGATGCAGGTTGTGCTGGTCAAGACCGTCGTCGATGCCATCGAGAACCCCGATACCGAGATGTCGGTCGAAGAGGCGCAGCAATATCTGCCCGGCGCCCAGTCGGGTGATGTGGTGCGCATTCAGCGTACACCGGAGAACTTCGGCCGCATCGCTGCGCAGACGGTAAAGCAGGTCGTGCACTCGCGCATTCGCGACTTCGAGCGCGAGAACATCTACCGGGAGTACAAGGACAAGGAAGGCGAGGTACTCAACGGTGTGGTGCAGCGCGCCGATAGCCGGGCCGTGATTGTCGAGCTTGGCAAGGCCGAAGCCGTGATGCCTGCCCGCGAGCAGGTGCCAAACGAGCGATATCGGACCAACCAGCGTGTGAAGGTGCTGCTGACCGAAGTCAACAGTCACTCCCGCGGTCCGCAGCTCATCGTGAGCCGATCCGATCCGCGCCTCATCCGCAGGCTCTTCGAGCAAGAGGTGCCGGAGATCCAAAGCGGTGCGGTCGAGATCATGGAGATCGCCCGCGAGCCGGGGCTCCGGTCGAAGGTCGCGGTTGCCGCGCGCCAGGAGAAAGTCGATCCAGTAGGATCGTGTGTCGGCGTGCGAGGTGTTCGCATCCAGAACATCGTCAACGAGCTGTACGGCGAGAAGATCGATGTCATCGAATGGTCGCCCGACATGGGCACCTTCATCGCGAACGCATTGAGCCCGGCAAAGCCGACCAGCGTGACGCTCGGCGAGGAAGGGGAACAGAAGGTCGCCACGGTGATCGTGCCGACCGACCAGATGTCGCTTGCGATCGGCAAGGAGGGGCAGAATGCCCGCCTGGCATTCAAGCTGACCGGATGGCGTATCGACATCAAGGGACCGGAATCGCTGCTCGAAGCCGGCGAAGAGTTCTTCCGCACCGCACGCGAATCGGCCAGCGGCATGGTCCCGGACTTTGGCTGGCAGGGGCGACAGCCTCGCGCGGTACAGGCGGACGGCACCTTCACGATCAGTGGGCGCAGCTACGGGCCGCTCGACGATGAGCTGGCTCGCCGGCAGGTCGACGTGGATGTGAAGAAGGGTGTGATCGAGGTGTACTACGAGCGCGAGCTTCGCGCACGGTTCGACCAGGAAACCGGCGAAGTGTTGTCGCTCGATGAGGCCGAGGACGCCTTCGAGGCCGCCTGGCGAGCGGCGATGGATACCGAATAGGCTCGAAAGGGGGGCGAACGCATGAACCAGCCCCAACCCGCGGCAGCGCGGCGCAAGCGGCCAAAAGGGCCGCGTCCGAAGCACGTGCCGCAGCGAACCTGTGTGTCGTGCCGGGAAAAGGGGGACAAGCGCGGTCTGATTCGGATCGTGCGGACCCCCGACCGCGCCGTGGTCATCGATCCGGGCGGGAAGGCGAACGGTCGCGGTGCATACCTGTGCCACAAGACCGTCTGCTGGGAGCGCGCGATAGAGACCCAGGTGCTCTCCCGCGCGCTCAACATTGGAATTGCTGACGAAACGAAGATAGAACTCAAGAAGTATGCGGCTACGCTTGGCGACAGCGAATCGTCTGATCGTACTGCGGCAGCTTCGTAAGGAGACCGCGTTATGGCTGATACCCGAGGACGAACTCAACGCGCGTCCCGCTCCGGCCGCCGGGGCCGGCGCAGCGGGAGCGGCTCGGCGCGCACCGTCGCGGTGAAGCGGACTGCGCCCGTCGAGCGTCAGCCGGTGGTGTTGCCGCCGGTGCTGTCGGTGTCGGAGTTGGCCGACAAGCTGGAGATGAGTGGAATAGACGTGATCCGAGAGCTGATGAAGCTTGGGATCATGGCCAATCTCAACCAGCAGATCGACTATGACACCGCCGCGAAGGTTGCGACGGAGCTGGAATGGGAGACGCTGGAGGAGGAGTCGGAGGCCAGGACAGCCGCCGACACGTTCGAGCAGCGGCGCCTTGAAGGCGAGAGCGATCCGGACGCGCAGTCCCGCCCGCCGGTCATCACCATCATGGGGCACGTCGACCACGGCAAGACCAAGCTGCTGGACGCGATTCGCTCGGCCAACGTAGCCGAGGGCGAAGCTGGCGGTATCACGCAGCATATCGGCGCCTATCAGATCGAAACCCAGGGCCGAAAGCTGACGTTCCTGGACACGCCAGGGCACGAGGCGTTCACTGCGATGCGAGCTCGCGGCGCCCAGGCGACAGACATCGCCGTGCTGGTGGTGGCCGCGGATGACGGCGTGATGCCGACCACGCGCGAGGCGATCGCGCACATCAAGAGCGCAAATGTGCCGATGGTGGTGGCGATCAACAAGATTGACCTGCCGACTGCCAATCCGGACCGCATCAAGCAGCAACTGTCCGAGCTCGAGGTCATGCCCGAGGAATGGGGCGGTGACGTTCCGTTCGCCGAAGTCTCCGCCAAGGAGCAGATGGGCATCGATGACCTCCTGGAGGTCCTGTTGCTGGTCGCGGACGTTCACGAGTTGAAAGCGAACCCGGACAAGCTGGCCGCCGGGGTGGTGATCGAAGCGAGCGTGCAAAGCAGTCGCGGTCCGGTAACGACGCTGCTGGTGCAGAACGGCACCCTCAACATGCGGGATGTCGTGGTCGCGGGCAGCTCGTGGGGCCGTATCAAGGCCATGTTTGACGACCGTGGCAAGCGAGTTCGCCGTGCCGGACCCAGTACCCCGGTGGAGGTGCTGGGGCTTGAGGAGGTGCCGGAAGCTGGCGACACCTTCGGCGCGTTTGAGGACGACAAGGTTGCCCGTCAGCTTGCCGATCAGCGCCAGGCGCAGCGGCGAGTTGAGGCGTTGACCGAGAATCGGCCAATCAAGCTCACCGAGCTGTACGACCAGGTTCAGGAAGGCGAGACGGCCGAGCTTCGTGTCATCGTCAAGGCGGATGTTCAGGGATCGCTCGGCGCCATCCAGGGATCTCTCCTCAAGCTGAACGAGACCACGGATGAAGGCGTCACCCTCTCGATCCAGTACGCGAGTACCGGGGTGATTTCGGAGTCGGATATCAACCTGGCTTCGACAACGAACAGCATCGTGATCGGCTTCAACGTTCGGCCGGATGCCGCCGCCAAGCGTGCCGCGGATGCCGCGGGTGTGGATGTTCGCTACTACTCGATCATCTACCAGCTGCTTGATGAAGTGAAGCAGGCCATGACCGGGCTCCTTGCGCCGGTGTTCGAGGATGTGACGGACGGCTACGCGGAGGTTCGCGAGACGTTCAAGCTGCCGAACAACGACGTCGTGGCCGGCATGTATGTCCTCGACGGCAAGATCACACGAAACTCCCGCGCCCGCGTGCTTCGGAGTGGTACGGTCATGTTTGAGGGCGGCATATCGTCGCTGAAGCGATTCAAGGACGATGTTCGCGAAGTGTCGGCAGGGTACGAGTGTGGCCTTGGACTCGACGGGTTCAACGACATCCAGGTCGGGGACCAGGTTGAATTCTTCCATCGCGAAGAAGTTGCCCGGTCCTAGCGACGCCGGCCGGTACGGCCTGTCGGTTCATGCTGGGAAGTGAGGGGCACATCATGAGTCGTCGAACACGCCAGGTCGGTGAGTTGCTCAAGGAGGAGCTCACCGACATCATCCGCAAGGATGTGAAGGATCCACGAATCGGCTTCATGAGCATTACCGAGGTCGATGTCACGCCGGATCTGCGCCAGGCGCGCGTGTACGTGAGCGTGCTGCATGACGAGGAACGCGAGGGCACGATGGATGCGTTGACCTCCGCCTCGTCATTCATACGGCACCATCTGAAACCTCGGCTGCGAATGCGCCAGATACCGGTCCTGGAGTTTCGGGGTGACCGTTCGATGGAGTACGCGCAGCACATCACGAATACCTTGCGACAGATCGAACGGCAGGATGCCTCGCGACCCAGCCACGCACCTCAATCGGCGAGCGATGCCACGCAGGGAGACGAGACCCAATGAGCTCATCGTCCTGGCAGCTTGATCACGAGGCGGCCGCCGAGGCGCTGAATCGGCTTCGGTCCGCGCAACTGGTACTCACGCCAACCCACCAGACTGTTGATGCGGACGGTCTTGCCTCAGCCATCGCGCTGCGTCTTGGGTTGAGGCAGCTTGACATCGAGCTCGTGCCTGTGCTGTCGGATGGACAGATGCCGCACTCGCTGCGGTTCCTGCCCGGCATTGATGAGGTGCTTGCCTACGGTCGGGATTCGTTGCCGGACTACGACCTGTTGTGCCTCGTCGATTGTTCAGATCGGCGCCGCCTCGGTTCGTTCTACACCGACGATCCCGAGCGGGTCTCCGGCAACGTTCCGATTGTCAACATCGACCACCACGTCACCAACGACCTGTTCGGGCAGGTGAATATTGTCGAGCCGACCGCGGCGTCGGCTTCCGAGATCGTCGCGCAGCTGCTCGCCGAGTGGGGCGTCGAGATCGACCGAGACATCGCGCAATGCCTCCTTGCGGGTATCTATGGGGACACCTTGGGACTCCGAACGGATTCGACGACCTCGCGAACCATGCGCACCGCGGCTGATCTGGTTGATGCTGGGGCGGACCCTGTCCCCATCGTGGATGCACTGTTCCGCGTAAAACCCAGATCGACCGTTTGCCTCTGGGAGAAGGCGCTGCGAAATGTGCAGTACACCGGTGGCCTGATCTGGACAGAGCTGACCAAGGACACGCTGGATCGGTGCGGGGCGAACGCTTCCGAGGCCGAAGGGCTCGTCAACTTCCTGGTCGGCACGCAGGGCGCCGGCGCAGCGGCATTGCTGTACGCGAACGACAAGGGGTGGCGCGTCAGCATGAGGAGCCTGCCCGGTGCGGTCGATGTTGCACGCATCGCGGCCGAGTTTGGTGGCGGCGGGCACCCGCGCGCTGCCGGTGTGCAGATCGAAGGCGGAGAAGACGAGAAGCGCGCATTCGTGGAACAGGTCGGCAGCCTCGCCGCGGAGCACGGTTAGCCTGGATGGCTCGCAAACGTACCCCTCCACGACGGAGCGGGTTTCTCACGATCGACAAACCTCCCGGCTGGACCAGCCACGATGTGGTTGCGCGTGTGCGGCGCATCACCGGCGAGCGGCAGGTGGGCCATGCCGGCACCCTCGACCCGGCCGCGTCCGGCGTGTTGCCGGTCGCCGTCGGGCACGCCACACGAGTGCTCCCCTGGATCGAGGAGGATCGGAAGACCTACATCGCCATCGTTCGGTTTGGGATAACCACCGACTCCGGGGACCGAGATGGTCGCCTGTTGACGCGACAGGATGCCGCACAGTTGCGTGGCCAGGACATCGAGATGCACCTGGCGTCGTTTCGCGGAGAGATCGACCAGGTGCCACCGATGCAGTCGGCCGTCAAGGTCGGCGGCCGGCGTCTGTACCACCTCGCGCGTCAGGGCGAGGTCGTCGAGGTACCCCAGCGCCGCGTGACCGTGTATGAGCTGGACCTCGTACATCTGGAGTCGCCTTACGCCACGCTGCGAGTGGTGTGCTCGCCGGGCACGTACATCCGTTCGCTGGCACGCGATCTCGGCGAAGCGCTGGGAACTGGCGCAATGCTGGCAAATCTGATCCGCACCCGGTCGGGTCCATTCACGCTGGCGTCGAGTATCTCACCCGCCGCGTTGGAGGAACGGCTGGAGCGATACGGGTGGGATCGGCTCGCAATGCATCCGGATGTTGTCCTTGGCGGGTTGCCGGTAATCGTGCTGGCGGCCGACGATGCCGCGCGATGGGCGAATGGGCTTCCGGTCGAGGGACAGGCGAACGCCGATTCGGTGCGGGTGTATGATGCCAAGCGGGACTGGGTCGGCATTGGATCGGTTGATCGCGAACTGGGTGTTATCCGACCCAGACGTGTGTTTCGAGGAAGTGGCGAGTGAATCAGAACATCGACCCGCTGGAGGTGCTGCGCGCCCCCACCACCGGTGACAGGGTAGCGACCATCGGGACCTTTGACGGTGTGCATCGTGGTCACCAGCGGTTGATCGCATACGCGCGAGACCGCGCGACAGCGGCGGCACTTCCGTTGACCGTGATCACGTTCGACGTGCCGCCTGCCTCCGTGTTGCGACCGGCGCAATTCCCGGGGGCAATCGTGCCCCTTTCGCGCAAGATTGAGCTCCTTCGCGCTGCTGGCGCCGACGAGATACTCGTGTTGGCATTCACGCCGGGCCTGTCGCAGGTGTCGGCTGAGACGTTCATGGATGTCCTTGCAGGCGATGCGCGTGTGGTCGAGCTGTACTGCGGCGAAGGGTTCGCGCTTGGTCACAAGCGGCTGGGAACGGTTGATGTCCTGGCCCAGCTCGCCACTGCGCGCGAAGTGCGGTTTGAAGCCATTGAGCGGGTGACTGACCAACTTGGCGTGGTATCGAGCAGCGAAATCCGGCAGGCGGCGACTCAAGGCGACGTCGTGACCGCGGCGTCAGCGTTGGGTCGCTGGTTCAGGATCGAGGGCGAGGTCATCCACGGTGCGCATGTTGGGCGTTCCATCGGCTACCCAACCGCCAATATCCTGCCTCCTGCATCGATGGTGCAGCTTGCCGACGGGATCTACGCGACCCTGACCACATTGCCGGGCAAATCCGATGCCGTGCCTTCGATGACCTACATCGGCACGCGACCTGCGCTAAATACCGGGCAGCGCATGATCGAGACCCATTTGCTCGATTTCGATGGTGACCTCTACGGCCAGGAGCTGGCGGTCGACTTCGTGCGCAGGCTTCGCGCGGATGCGGACTTTCCGTCAGTGGAGGAACTGATCGCCCAGCTTCGGAGGGACGAGGCGGAAACGCGGAAGGTGCTCGCAGGACGCCTGACCCCACAGCCGGCATGAGTTGCAGGTATACGGAAAGTGGCGAGGATTGCGGGGGATTTGGTATTATGGACGCTGTGTCGCTGGCAGGGCGGTGACGGTCGAAACGTCGCCGTTGTTTATTGTGTCCACTGGACACTCACCGCACCAGGAGGCAAGTTATTTCCAGACCAGTTCAGACTCGCGTGAATGAGCGGATACGCGTGCGCGAGGTGCGACTCATTGATGAGAGCGGCCAGCAGATCGGGATCATCCCGACCCGCGAGGCATTGATGATTGCCCGGGAGCGGGGGCTCGACCTGGTTGAGGTCGGCGCCACTTCCAACCCGCCTGTCTGCCGATTGATGGACTACGGCAAGTACCGTTACGAGCAGAGCCGCAAGGAACGGGAAACTCGCAAGAACCAGCACGTGTCCAGGGTCAAGGAGGTCCGTGTTGAGCCGAAGATCGGCGAGCACGACCTGGAGACCAAGGGGCGCCAGGCCGAACGCTTCCTGAAA
The DNA here is from genome assembly GCA_030430125.1 of Chloroflexia bacterium. Taxonomy (GTDB): domain Bacteria; phylum Chloroflexota; class Chloroflexia; order Thermomicrobiales; family UBA6265; genus JACCVC01. The sequence goes on from JAUIGA010000005.1 coordinate 13,276, forward strand.
GCGGGCGACAAGGTCAAGCTCTCGGTGCTGTTCCGCGGCCGGTCGATCACGCATCCTGAGCTTGGTCGCGACTTGCTGCAGCGACTTTCAGAGCAGCTGAGCGAGGTTGGTGTCGTTGAGCAGGGTGCCCGGATGGAAGGGCGCACCATGACGATGTATATGGCTCCGGCACGACCCAGGTCCGATGGATCGGACAAGAAGGAGCAAGACTGATGGCCAATGGCAAGCTGAAGACCCACAAGGGTGCCAAGCGCCGCTTCAAGATCACGTCGACCGGCAAGATCATGCACGCGAAGGGCATGAAGAGCCACCGCCGCCGGAAGAAGTCTCCGCGCGTGAAGCGGCAATTCGACAAGATGCAAGAGATGCACAGCGCGAATACCACGCGCGTGCGGCGAATGCTCCCCAACGGCGTCTAGCCCCGAACGCGGAGCTGGCGGGAGCCTTACGGAGGAACACAGAACATGGCACGAGTGAAGCGCGGCGTTACCGCGCATCGACGACACCGCAAGGTGCTGAAGCAGACGAAGGGCCACTACGGTACCAAGAACCGTCTGTTCAAGCGCGCAAACGAGTCGCTCATGCGGGCGCTCAGTTTCCAGTACCGAGACCGGAAGAACCGCAAGCGCGATTTCCGCCGTCTCTGGATTCAGCGGATCAACGCGGCCAGCCGGGTTAACGGGCTGCAGTACTCGCGGCTGATCCACGGCCTTGCTTTGGCCGGTGTTGAGGTTGACCGCAAGATGCTCGCGGACCTCGCGGTTCGCGATGAAGAGGCGTTCGCCGCCATTGTCGACACGGCACGGCAGGCGCTCCCGGCACAGGCGTAGCCGAGTACCGGTTGGCATGGTCGATTCGCCCGTCATAACCAGTGCGTCGAATCCGTCCGTCAAGCAGATGCGCTCGCTCACGCGTCGGAAAGTCCGACAGGCGGAGCGGGCGTTTCTCGTTGAAGGCCGGCGGTTGGTCGAGGACGCCGTCCGCAATGGGGCGCAGATCCGTACACTCCTGGTGCGCGAAGACATCCCGCAGGGCTGGATCGATGCCCTTGAGCTGACACCGTCGGTCGTGCGAAGGATTCGGACGGACGTCTTCGATGCCGCGAGCGATGTCGAGCACGCGCAGGGGGTTGCGGCGGTCTGCGAGCTGCCTCACCGGCAAATGGATGCCGAACAGCTGGTTCAATCCGGTACCCTGATCCTTGTGCTTGATCGCCTGCGAGACCCTGGAAACATGGGGACTGCGCTGCGCAGTGCCGCCGCGGCAGGAATCAGCACCGTGCTGACCACGCGCGGCTCGGTTGACCCCTTCGCGCCAAAGGTCGTGCGAAGTGGGATGGGAGCGCATTTCCGCCTCACGATTGCCGCATGGCATCCTGCCTTTGGTGAATCCCTTCACGCGGCGGGTCGTGATGTGGTGTTCGCGGATGCATCTGCCACCAGCCGCTACACATCTCATACCTGGGGCAACACCAGCGCGCTGGTAGTCGGTGGGGAAACAGAGCCGATTTCCGCCGAGCTGGAGACCGTTGTGACGCGCCGGGTGAGCATACCGATGCGGAATGGTGTGGAGAGTCTCAACGCAGGTGTGGCCGCATCGATCCTGTTGTTCGAGTGGCGGCGTCAGGTGGGTGGGGAGCCGTAATTTCCGCCGAATATCGACATTTGGGCGTGGTTTCGGTAAAATCCGTGATTGTTAGCTTGAAAGACGACGTTCGCTGGATGTGTGGCCAATGGTTGGCCACCGGAAGTGCGAAAGGAATCACGATGCGAAAGCAGGATCTGGTCAAGGCAGTCGCGGAAAGCCTCGGCAAGAGCGAGTCGGAAGCCTCGAATGCGGTCAATGCCGTGTTCTCGGTGATTTCGGACAATCTCGCCCAGGGCGAGGATGTGACGGTGAGCGGCTTCGGGTCGTTCAAGGTCGTCGAGCGATCCTCGCGCGAAGGGCGTAACCCCCAAACGGGCGAGCCCATGACCATCGCCGCGAAAAAGGCCCCGGTCTTCCGAGCGGGGACCCAACTCAAGCGAGCTGTCGAAGGCTAGGGACCTCCTTTCAGGCACGCAATCAGCCCCGACCGCAACGCGGTCGGGGCTGATTGCGTGCCGGCGGGAGGAGCGAGGCGGCACCGACCAGGGGCGCTGACAGCTGCTGGTCGTCGCAGGGTCCGATGCACGAATCTACCGTCGCTCCGTGACGCTGCCGTTCCCAAGGAAGCCATCTGGTCTCGATGTCAGATCGAGAGCCGATTGGTTGGTACGCCATTGATCACCGCTGCAGGATGGGTGGCGGTACCGATTCGCTCGGCGATGCGGGCTGGCAGGTGCTGCTCGCTGCTGCGGAGCGCGACGCCGATCGCGTTCTCGATCGCCCGCTCGTTCGAGCGACCGTGCGCGATGATCGCGGTGCCGGCAACGCCGAGGAGAGGTGCCCCTCCGACCTCTGCGTAGTCCAGGCGCGAGCGCATGCTTCGAAACGCTGGCCTGAGCAGGAGCGACGCGAGCTTGCGAAGGACCGACGAGGACAGTTCGGCGCGGAGGATCTCGAACAGCAGGGTGGCCGTGCCTTCCGCGGTCTTCAGGGCCACGTTGCCGGTAAAGCCATCGGTGACCACGATGTCGACCGTGCCCAATGGGATGTCCTTGCCCTCGACGTTGCCGTGAAACCGAATGCCGGGTGTTTCCTTGAGGAGCTGGTGCGCAGCAAGCGTCAGCTGGTTGCCCTTGCCCGGCTCTTCTCCATTGCTCAGCAGTCCAATACTCGGGTTCGCGACATCCAGCACGTAGCGGGAGTAGATCTGGCCCATGAGCGCGAACTGGACGAGTATGGCGGGTTTCGGGTCGGTGACGGCGCCGAGGTCGAGCACGAGCACACGCCCCGATACGGTGGGCATGTAGGATGCGATGGCCGGACGGTCGATGCCCTCGATTCGGCCGAACGTCATCAACGACCCAGCCATCACCGCGCCGCTGTTGCCGGCGGAAACCATGGCGGCCGCGTCTCCGTCCTTCACAGCCTGAATCGCCCGCACCAGGCTGCTGTCACGCTTGCGCCGGACTGCCTGTGCGGGGTGGTCGTCCATCCGGATATCGTCCGTGGTGCCCACCACGTCGACGAGGACGCCCTCCGTGTCCCGTTGACCGAGTGCCGCCTGGATGGCCGGCTCGTTCCCGAACAGGAGGACATGAATGCCGAACCGCCTGGCCGCGGACAACGCACCGGTGACCACGACATTCGGGCCGTGATCGCCACCCATGGCATCGACGGCGATGGTTGGTGGAGAGGTCATGGGTCGGCGAGCTCCCGGCGTCTGCGCTAGATGTCGAGGTTCTGAACATCCTGCGCGTGCGCCTGGATGTACTTGCGGCGAGGCGGCACGGCGGCCCCCATGAGCATGTCGAACGTCTCGTCGGCGGCTTGCCCGTCCTCGATCGTCACCTGCTTGAGGGTGCGGCGGGTGGGGTCCATGGTGGTTTCCCACAGTTGCTCGGGGTTCATCTCGCCCAGACCCTTGTACCGCTGGATTTCGGCGTTTTCGCCCTTCTCCTTCAGGATCTGGGCAAGCTCGCGGTCGTCGAAGACCCACTGTTCATTCTTGCCTCGACCGACCTTGTACAGCGGCGGCTGGGCGATGTAGATGTACCCGTCGCGAATCAGCGGCTCCAGATGCCGGTAGAAGAACGTCAGGAGCAGCGTGCGAATGTGCGCGCCGTCAACATCGGCGTCCGTCATGATGATGATGCGGTGATAGCGCAGCTTCGAGATATCGAACTGCTCACCGACGGAGGTGCCGAGGGCGGTGATGATTGTTCGAATCTCGTTGTTCTGGAGCATCTTGTCCAGACGCGCCTTCTCGACGTTGAGGATCTTGCCGCGGAGCGGGAGGATCGCCTGGAAGCGGCGCTCGCGCCCCTGCTTGGCGGATCCGCCGGCCGAGTCACCCTCGACGATGTACAGCTCAGAGCGCGAGGGGTCGCGCTCGCTGCAGTCGGCCAGCTTTCCGGGCAGGCTGAAGTTGTCGAGCCCACCCTTGCGCTGCACCAGCTCGCGCGCCTTGCGTGCCGCGTCGCGCGCTCTGGCGGCCTGGAGGCACTTCTCGATGACGCGACGTGAGATTTGCGGGTTCTCCTCGAGGAATGCGCCAAACGACTCGCCGACGACACTCTGCACGGCTCCGGCCACCTCGGCGTTGCCAAGCTTGCCTTTCGTCTGGCCCTCGAACTGCGGATCCTCGATCTTGACCGAGATGATCGCCGTCAGACCCTCTCGAACGTCGTCACCCGAAAGGGAGTCGTCATTGCCCTTGAGAAACCCGTTGCGCTTGGCGTAGTCGTTGATGGTGCGCGTCAGTGCGGTCTTGAAGCCGGTGAAATGGGTGCCGCCTTCGATGGTGTGAATGTTGTTGGCGTAGGTGAATGTCGTTTCACCGAAGGTGGCGTTGTACTGCATGGCCACCTCGACATCGACAACCCCCTGGGGCGTCTCGACGCTTCGATGGACCGAAAATGGGCGATCGTGCAGCGGCTGCTTCGACCGGTTGAGGTGACGCACGAACGACGTGATGCCGCCTTCGAAGTAGAACGACATCTCCCGGTCGGTACGCTCGTCGATGAGCGTGAGCTTCAGCCCGCGCGTGAGATACGCTGTCTCCCGGAACCACTGGGCGATTCCGTCGAAGTTGTAGTTGATGCCGTTCTTGAAGATGCGGTCGTCGGCCTTGAAGCGGGTTGTCGTTCCATGTGAGGACTTCGTAGTCGTACCGACCTTCTTGACCTTCGTTGTCGCCAGGCCGCGACTGTATTCCTGCCGATAGACGCTGGTGTCGCCCTTCTTCACGACTTCCACGGACATCCACTCGGACACGGCATTGACGACAGACGCGCCGACACCGTGGAGACCACCGGACACTTTGTATCCACCACCGCCGAATTTGCCTCCTGCGTGCAGCGTCGTCATGATCAACTCGAGCGCGGATTGACCGGACTTCTGGTGGGTGTCAACCGGGATACCGCGACCGTTGTCGACGACGGTGATCACATTGTCAGCGCCGATGGTGCAGGTGATGGCATCGCAGTGCCCCGCGAGTGCCTCGTCGACCGAGTTGTCCACGATTTCGCGAACCAGGTGATGCAACCCGCGGGTATCTGTGTCGCCGATATACATGCCAGGACGCCGTCGCACGCCCTCAAGGCCCTCCAGGACCTGAATCTGGCTGGCGTCGTATACAGCTTCGTTGAGGGCTTCCTTGACCTGTGTTGCCATTGCGGCGTCTCCTTTGCGTGTGCCCCCGAAGCGAGTGCCACCTACAGCGGCGCCTGCGAACGGTCGTGCGTGGTGCGGGCAGGTGCGTACTTCTGAATCAGACGGTGCCGGTCGTAATAGAACATCATGGTCGCGATCGCGAGTCCGGTACCAAGAAAGCTGTTGAAGATGATGGCGATCGGCAACCCAGGCGGGGACGTTACGAGGACGTCCCAGAGGCGCAGGGCGCCGGTGGCGAGCAGGGCGGCCACGATGGAAAAACGGACAGAAGCGCCGAAGAAGGTCTGGGAGATCAAGGCCGAGCGCTTCAGCGCGACGATCGGCCCGACGTCGTCGACGATGATGGATTCAAGGACGAACCGGGCGTAAATGGCCACCAACGATCCGGCCATGACGATGAAGATCGATACCAGGGCCGCGAGATTGACCTGAATGAGGATCAGGACACCGGCGGCGAGCAGGATCGGAATGAACACGATTGACGCGGCGATGGCGACGAGCGCGATCAGTGCGACGAATCGAACCCACGACCGGATGACAAGCTTCAACGTGTCGGTAGGCGAGAGGCGCCGATGCAACATGGACAGCGCCAGTGGGACGCGCCAGGTCACCGTTACCAGTGTCGACACCAGGAAGAACACCACGCCAAGTCCGAGAATTCCCATGATCGATCCGGGATCCGCCATGTTTCCCATGGCGTCGGACCAAACGGATGCAATCTCGCTTCGATCGATTCCGCCCGCTAGCCCCGGGGCGAAGGTGTTGATCATGAAGTTGAACAGATTGTCGCGCGAGAGCCCGGCGAAGACGGAGGGCAGCACGCTCCCGAGGACGTCATTGAGTCGAAATGTCTCGCCGATCTGTGTGATCTGATCTGACGCAACCTGGCCGTTTTCTCCGCCGCGCTCCAGCATCGCGTCGGCGAGCGGGGTTGTAATGCGAGTAATCGGTATCTGCAGACCGAACCAGAGCAACAGGTCGAGGGCAATGGGGACGATCAGCAGCCACGGCCGGGCGAGAGGCACGGACAGACCTGAGGCAATGGTTTCATTGACTCCGGAGATATCGCGGGACGCCTCCCGAATCCGTCGTCCAGCCTGTGGCGAGAGTCGTCCAATCACGCTAACCCCATGCGTTCAAGCTCGTCTTCGTCGAGCCCGAGATGGTGCCCGAGCTCGTGGAGCACAGTTATGCGGATCTGGTCGTCGAGGTCAGGTCCGGTACCGAATGCACGGAGGAGCGGCCCACGGTACACGGATATCCGGTCCGGAACGACAAGTGAGTAGCCGCCATACCGCTGACTTCGCGGGATGCCCTGGTACAGGCCGAAGAGTTCTTCTGGTTCACCGGATGACCCAGCGGGGCCTTGCGGCGCTGGCTCGTCCTCGACCACGACGGCAACGTTGTCGAGCCAGGGCCTGACGTCCACTGGGAGCTCGCGCAGCGCGTGTTCCACGCGCCGTGAGAACTGGAGTCGCCGGGCCTTCGAACGCATTGCAGCAATCTTCCGCTGCTCATCTATTTTACCAGTTTTCATGGGCATTCTCCATTGGGAGCGTAGTACAAGGCAAGCCGCAGTCAGGTCGGATCCTGCATGGTTTCAACCAGGATGTCTCTCCCGATTTCCACCGCGCCAGCGAGTCCGGAGGTGCCCTCTTCGAGGACGACAGCGACCGCGTAGCGTGGAGCGCTATCTGGCTCACCGATGAATCCGATGAACCAGGAATGCGGTGTGCCCGTGCTGGTTTCCGCGGTGCCGGTCTTGCCTCCAACGTTGTATCCGGGTACCTGGGCGGCCCGGACGGAACCGGACTCAACGGTGTCAATCATCATCTGCTCGACATCGGCCGCGGTCTGCGGTGAGACCGGTCGAAGCCACTCGTGACGTGGCATCGACTGAACCACGTCGCCATCGACCGACACAAGTTGGTCGACCAGGCGTGGTTGCATGATGACGCCGTCGTTTGCATACCCGGCGGTGATGAGCGCCATCAGGAGCGGCGTCACCTGGATCTCTCCCTGCCCGAATCCGGTATCCGCAACGGCGTTGCTGGAGTCGAGGAACTCCTCGTTCGATGCAAGCTGGCTTTCGCTCACCGGGAGGTCGAATGGGACATCCTGGCCAAACCCGAAGTCCGGCGCGGCTTCCCACAACTCGTCTCCGCCGATCTGCAATCCCACCTGGGCGAGGACGACATTGAGCGACCACATGATGCCCTCGCGAAGGGTCCATTCGGTCTTGCTCTCATCGGGACGATTGGCTTCGACCAGGATTCGCCCGTCGATCACGATGTCGCCATCGTCCTCGTAGACCGACTCCGGGTTTGCATACCCTCGTTCGATCGCGATGGCAGCGGTCACCGTCTTGAATGTCGACCCCGGCGTGTACAGCCCCAGGTTCGCGCGGGTCACGAGCGGAGCTTCCGGGTCACTTGTGAGTGCGTCCCAATACCCTTGCGCGGATTCACTTTCCGAGGGAGATGTGGTGAAGAGTCGATTCGGATCGTATGTCGGGTTGCTGGCCATTACGATGACGTCGCCGGTTTGCACATCCACCACGACTACGGCGCCGTCCTGCTCGCCGAGCATGGCGTGCGTCCGAGCCTGCAGGGTCGCGTCCAGCGTCAGATTCAGGTTTGTGCCTGTCTGGGGCTGATGCAGGAGGTTGTTTAGCAGCCGGCGTACCGGGTTGTTCCCCGATTGCCCTGCGAGCACATCCGCATAGCTCGCTTCGAGGCCGGAGGATGCGACGAGAAACGGAGAATAGTACCCGCCCACATAGGCTGTCGCGGGGTCTGGCCATACTCGATAGTAGAGATCGTCGTCCTGCACGGTGCCGGCGATCACGGCTCCGTCGCGGTCAACGATCTCCCCTCGCCGGGTTTCGAGCGGGGTGAGGACGATGCGTGGGTTGGCGATTGCGTCGGTACCATCCGCGGTAACCGCGGTACGATAGGCAATCTCGTCCTGACGGACCACCTGGATGCGAATGAGCTGGACGGAGATGATGGCGAACACTGTGGCGAGGACCAGCGCCGTACGGATAACCGATCGGGCGAACACCGGCATCGAAGGTAGCCGAACGGTCGTTGCGACCAGCAACAGCACCCAGGCAAGACCGAGGATCGACAACCATCGCTCGTCAGATACATCGTCGATCGAATAGAGACCCCACCCCAGCAGCAGGACGGCGATCACGGCCGCGGGGACTCGGATGAACAATGGCATGAAGACTCCTCGACCAGGGCTACGTGACGACGCTTAAACCCTGCGCGGAAGACCGGAGACGTACAGCAGCATGCCCGCCAGGGCGAAGTTCGTCAGCAACGCGCTGCCGCCAGCGGAGATGAATGGCAGGGTGATGCCGGTGAGCGGGATGATCCGCGTCACGCCGCCGATGATGATAATGGCCTGGATGCCAATGATGGCGCTCAATCCGGCAGCCAGCAGTTGGACATAGCCGTCGCGGGCGCGGAGCGCGACGGTGAACCCACGCACGACAAACACCAGGTACAGGGCTATGACCGCGAGCGTGCCCAGCAGACCCATCTCTTCCCCGATGGCCGAGAAGACGTAGTCGGTCTGCACCTCGGGGATATAGGTCGGAGAGCCGTAGCCAAGGCCGGTGCCAAAGACGCCGCCGGAAGCGAGGGCGTAGTCCGACTGGATCGGCTGGAAGCCGGCATCGAGCGGATCCTGCCACGGATTGAGCCAGTTCTGGACGCGAATTCCGATTCTGTCGAGCGTGAGCCAGGCTCCATAAGCGGCCAGGGCGAAGGTGCCGAGACCGACCACGACATAGCCGAATCCGCCGGTGGCGAAGTAGAGCATGACCAGGAAGATACCGAAGAAGAGCAGCGCGGAACCGAGGTCGTTCAATGCGACGAGGGTGAGCAGCGACGCTGACCACATGACGCCCATCGGGACCAGGTAGGGGACTGGAGGGAGCGTGACCGGCCCGACGCGCCAACCGGATGCGAGCAGGTCGCGGTTCTCGTCAAGATAGCTTGCGAGAAATGCGACCAGCGCCAGTTTCACCAGTTCCGACGGCTGAATCTGGATTGGGCCGAGCTCGATCCACAATTTTGCGCCGTAGACCTCGGTGCCGACGAAGAACGTGGCAACCTGCAGCGCAATCGCCGCGAGGAGGATCAGGTATCGATAGCGCTGGAGCCATCGGATGAGACCGAGCGGCCCGAGCAACATCGCGACGAGCCACATGACCAGCAGGCCGGCGGACAGGTACATCAGGTGGCGCTGTGCCAGTTGACTGTACACGTCGCTGATCGCGGCGAGGTCGGGGTGCAGGCGCTGAATCATCAGGAGGCCGAGAATGGCGATGGTCGCGGTGATCGGCAGGATGGTTTGATCCCCGCGAAAGCCTCGAATCCCGAGCGACATGCTCATGAGGTACACGGCGATGGCGAAGGCGAGCCCGACCCACACCTCCGACCATGCCCAGTCGAGGCGAGCCCTGGGCACCAGCACGATGGTTGCCACGCCAATGACGGCTATCATCGCGGGGAAGAGCAGCAGCCCGAAT
>JAUIGA010000270.1 GCA_030430125.1 Chloroflexia bacterium
AACCCTTGCACATGCTGCGGGCTTGTACGTGTCGGATCGAGCAGATGCGTGCACACATCGATCACGTGCAAGCTCTGGTGGCGGCGCATGCAAACACTGCGAGATACCAACGACACAGTCGCCAATATCGCCTTCGCTCCTCCACATTGGCGGCTGCGACGCTGGATGTGGTGCGAGATGGATGCGCCGCCAAGTTGCCGCTACAGACCTTCTCGAACCCCTTGTTCCCACCGTTTTCCGTTGAGCGAAGCACGTCCCGACGTTGCAAGCAGCCGGATCTCGCGGGTCATCGTGCCTGTCGCCCTCGGGCGTACCACTCGGCAAATTCAGCCCACACGAAGTCCTGCGGCTCGTGACTGAAGCCACCCTGGTGTCGCCGCTCGGCGATGGTGTTTCCGTTGAACTCGGCCACCTGCTCGATCGCGATGCCTTCGCCTCGCGGCATGGAACTGACGACGCCCCAATACACACCGGAGAAGACCTGGTGCTGGCCGGCATCCCGATAGACAACGGTCTCGGTAAAGCACAGCCTCTTGTCCCGATACGGTCGAAGGAGGTTGACGAAGTCCTGCGGCCCGAACCATCGGGTGACCTCCTTCATGTAGGCACCGGGGAAGCCGTTGAGGGCGGGAATTGCCCAGTACGTATCGGCCACAACCACGGGAGTGCGCACTTGGTTGAATGCCTCCCGTGACTTGTGCAGCGCGATCTCGACGGGATCGTTTGACTGGATTTCCTGGAACTCGACGCTCACCTGCGCAATGGACACACCGAACAGATGACATCCCAGCGCGGCCTCACCGAGCTTGCGCGCGTTGCGGGTGGCGAAGGCAATGTTCACGGCAACGGACTCCCACTGCATTGGCGCTCAGGTGCGACAACAACCATCCGAACACGGCACCTCGTTTCGTGGAGCGCCGTGAATGTATCCATCGTAGTGGCGCAGCCATCGCGCGTCGACGTGACCGCCGAACGTCGAAGAATGCCAGACAAGCCTGTGGCAACGCCGCGACACACCCGTCATGCCGGCCATGGCGGCTGGGCCAGGCGACAGCGCCATGCACAGACACCCGCGCATACGAGACCCGTATGAGTCGTGGTGGGCTCCGATCAGTCGCGCCGGTCTTGTACCTGCCGTGCGTCGGAGCCGCCCCATGCGCGTGCCAATCACCCCGTCTTCAAGCTGGTCTTGAAACCCCGCGGAACTCTCTGTACAATTGTCCATGTATCTAGTTGTACGATTGTACCAGTTTCGTGCATCCGAGGTCATGTCATGAACGGCTGGCTCTTTCTCGCGGTGGCCATCGGCGCCGAAGTTGCGGCCACCACCGCCCTGCGCGCGTCCAACGGCTTTTCCGTTCTCGTCCCTTCCGCGATCACCGTGCTCGGCTACATCACCGCCTTTGGCATGCTTTCGCTGGCGCTGAAAACGCTCGATCTCGGCATCGCCTATGCCATCTGGGCGGGCATCGGCACGGCGGTGGTCGCCGTGATCGGTATCCTCGCCTTCGGCGAGCCCGGCTCCGTCACCAAGAGCACCGGCATCGCGATGATCGTCGCCGGGGTCGTGCTCCTCAACCTCCAGGGCGGGCACTGATGGGCTCCTCCACCGACGGCCGCGTCCTTCGCGGCCAGGAGCGACGCCGCGACATCGCTCGCGCCGTGATCGACGTCGTTGCCACACACGGCCTGCGCGGGCTCACGCACCGCCGTGTCGCCGAGGCGGCAGAGGTGCCGCTGGGTTCGACCACCTATCACTTCGAGACCCTCGACGACCTCATGATCGCCGGGCTGGAGCTAGCCGCCGAACGGAACCTGGCGATGATGCGCCAGACGGCCGAGGCGCTCGCACCGGGCGACGACATCGCGGCGTGGCTGACCGACCTGACCATCGAGATGGTGACGAGGTGGCGCGAAAGCAACATCGCCGAGCGCGAGCTCTATCTGGAGGCAATCCGCACACCGGCGCTGCGTCCAGCGGCGCAACGCTGGGACGACGAGCTCGTCGCGATCATCGCGCCACACCTGGGCGACCGGGAAGCGGCTCGCCTGGCCTGCTGGGCGCTGGATGGCCTTGCCGTGACACTGCTGATCTCCGGCAGTCCGCCCGACCGCGACCGCATCCTCGACCAAATGAGCCGGTTGGTTGCCAGCCTCACCGGATCATGAGCGCCGGCATCGGCAGCGAACCATTGCCACGCATCGCCCGCCGGCTGGATACAATGCACCGAGTTGTATTGATCGAGCCAGCACCGCGCGTGCCGTGCAAAGGATGCCCGAACCGATGTTCGAAGAAGTCGCACTGCCAGACTGGCAGGTTCCGTCCGTCACCCACCGCAACCGCGAGCCGGCCCGGCCGCTGCTGATCCCCTACGCCGACGACGCCACCGCTCTCCACGGCGATCGCTCCCACTCGCCCTGGTACCGGTCCCTCAACGGCGAGTGGCTCTTCCACTACGCCGAGTCGGTCGCATTGGTGCCGCACGACGCCACTGATTCGGACGCCGACGACAGCGACTGGGACACCATCCCCGTCCCCTCCGTCTGGCAGATGCACGGCTACGGCACGCCGCAGTACTGCAACGTGCAATACCCCTTCCCGGTTGACCCGCCCTACGTGCCGGATCACGCCGTTGGCTGCTACCGGCAGGAGTTCACGGTGCCGGCGAGCTGGGACGACCGCCGCGTGCGACTGACCTTCGACGGTGTCTGCTCCGCCTTCACCGTCTGGCTCAACGGGCACGAGGCCGGCTTCTCCAAGGGCAGCCACATGCCCGCCGAGTTCGACGTCACCGACCTGCTCGAACCCGACCTCAACACCCTCGCCGTGCAGGTGCACGAGTGGTCCGACGCCAGCTATCTCGAAGACCAGGACATGTGGCGCTTCAACGGCATCTTCCGCGATGTCTGGCTCGCAGCCCTGCCGGACACCTTTATCGAGAATGTCGAGACCCGAACCGCACTCGGCGACGGTCGCCGATCGGCCACGCTGGACGTCGACGTCACTCTCGGCGGTGACGTGAGGGCCGGGACGACCATCGAGGCGGTGCTGCTTGACACGGATGGCGTCGAAGCAGGCACAACCACGCTCCCGGGCGACGGCGCCGAGCGAGCGGGGACGATCGCGGTCGACGACGTGCGCCTGTGGTCGGCGGAAACTCCTCACTGCTACACCTTGCTGGTTCGCAACATCGCGCCGGACGGTGACGTCCGCGAGGTCCAGCGGCAGACGGTCGGCTTCCGCGACGTCGAGATTCGCGACCAGCAGCTCTGGGTCAACGGCGTCTCGATCAAGATCCAGGGGGTCAACCGGCACGACGACCACCCCGACTTCGGCTACGCTGTGCCGTACGACGCGATGGAGCGCGATGTCGTGCTGATGAAACAGCACAACGTCAACACCGTCCGCACCTCCCACTATCCTAACGATTCGCGCTTCTACGAGCTCTGCAACCGCCACGGCCTCTTTGTGATCGACGAGACCGATCTGGAAACCCACGGATTCCAGCGCGTCGGCGACTGGTCACGGCTCTCCGACGACCCTGCGTGGGAGACGGCCTTTCTCGACCGGCTCGAACGCATGGTCCGCCGCGACCGCAACCACCCCTCAATCATCATCTGGTCGCTCGGCAACGAGTCCGGCTACGGGCGCAACCAGGACGCCATGTACGCCTGGCTGAAGGAGCACGATCCCTCCCGCCCGGTCCACTTCGAGACGCAACTCGACCGGGAGGTTCCCTCCCCCGCGACCGACATGCTCAGCTCGATGTACCCACCCGTGGCGGAGGTCATTCGGCAGGGTGAGAAGGACGAGCCGAAGCCGTACTTCCTCTGCGAATACGCACACGCCATGGGGAACGGTCCGGGCAGCCTGAAGGAGTACTGGGAGGCGATCCGCGCTTCGAAGCGCCTGATCGGCGGGTGCGTCTGGGAGTGGTCGGACCACGGCATCCGCCAGTTTACAGACGACGGCGTGGAATACTTCGCCTACGGTGGCGACTTCGGCGAATACCCGCACGACGGCAAGTTCTGCATGGACGGTCTCACCTCGCCGGACCGCGAGCCGCACCCCAGCCTGATCGAGCTCAAGAAGGTCTACGAGCCGGTCGCGGTCGA
>JAUIGA010000271.1 GCA_030430125.1 Chloroflexia bacterium
CGAATCGCGGATATGAGCGCGATGCAGGTGCGCCAGCTCAACACCAGCAAGGGACCCGCCGTCCGAGCGATTCGCGCGCAGTGCGACAAGACCCTGTATGCACTGCTGATGAAGGAGGCGCTCGAGACGCAGGAGCGCCTGGATACGATCCAGGACACCGCGACGGGCGTCATCCTCGAAGACACGAACACACCGGGCAGCCCTCGAATTGCCGGAATCACAACCACCATCGCCGGGACGATTCGAGCCACAAGCGTGGTGGTGACCGCTGGCACGTTTCTCCGTGCGAGAATGGTCTCCGGCGAGAGCTCTGTCGCCGGGGGACGCGCCGGCGATGGCACCGACGTCGCCCTCGCGGGGTCGCTGCTCGATGTCGGCATCAGGCTCCGTCGGTTCAAGACCGGCACGCCGCCGCGCATCGATGCCCGTTCTATTGACACATCCGAGACCGAGCGCCAGCCGGGAGACGACACCCCACTCTGGCTGAGCCGGGACGGACTGCTTGACAAAATTGAGCCGGTTCAGCTGCCTCCCGCGGGTGCCGGCATCTTCGGCCACCCAGAGCTCCGCGGCGGCCGGATGCAGGTCGCCTGCTACCAGACATCCACCTCAGAGGCAGCCCACCAGATCATCCGGGACAACCTGAATCGCGCACCGATGTACAACGGGTCCATTGCGGGAACGGGACCTCGCTACTGCCCTTCCATCGAGGACAAGGTTGGTCGATTTGCCGAGAAGGACGCCCACCCGGTGTTCATTGAGCCGGAAGGCTGGCGATCCCACGAGGCATACATCCAGGGTTTGAGCACAAGCCTTCCTCCGGATGTGCAGGAATCGATCCTTCCGCACATTCCAGGACTGCGCCGCGCGCGGATCACCCGCTACGGATACGCAGTCGAATACGACGCCGTCGATCCCACCGAGCTGACGCACACCCTCGAAAGCACTCGGGTAAACGGCCTCTTTCTCGCCGGACAGGTAAACGGAACGTCTGGGTACGAAGAGGCTGGTGGGCAGGGTCTGGTCGCTGGTGTCAATGCTGCCGCTCGGGCACTTGGCCGCGAGCCGCTCAAGCTGGGTCGATCGGAAAGCTACATCGGCGTCATGATCGACGACCTCGTGACCCTGCCATTCGACGAGCCCTACCGAATGTTGACCTCACGCGCCGAGTTTCGCCTGCTCCTCAGGTCGGATACGGCAGACCGGCGGTTGAACACCCATGCCGCGACCCACAAGCTGACCTCGCCGGAGCGGCAGCAGTCGGTGCGGGACGAAACCCGGCGGGTCGACTCTATCGTCTCTCATCTAGGCGCAACGTGGCTGGGGGATAATCCGCGTCACGAGCGCGCGCTTCATGACGCCGGCATCGACCCAGCCCGACGCTCCATGACCGCGCTCGACGTCGCGCGCCGACCCGGCGTACCCCTTCCGAAAGTGCTCGACGCGCTGTCCACCTTGGACATGTGGGAAATGGCGCCGCTTCCCGCCCACATCGAGAGCAGAGCGCAGATTGCGATCCAGTACAGTGCGTTCATCGAAAAGGAACAGCATGAAGCTGCCCGTCACAAGGCGGCGGAAGACCAGGTCGTTCCAGACGACCTCGACTTCGCGCAGGTCCACGGTATGCGCATCGAAGCGGCGCAACGACTTGCGGAACGCCCGCCCGGCACAATCGCCCAGGCCCGTCGAACCGCCGGTGTCACGCCAACCGACATCGGCGCATTGCTGGTGCATTTGCGCCGCCGTCAGCTCGAGGCCCGGCTCAAGGCCGCCGGTTGAGGTCCACTAGCGCCACTCGTTGCAATTCGTGGACCAACGGTGGATACTATCGCCTGTTGCGCCACTGGCAAAGGACATTCTCTCGTGGTGAGTTTCCGTTCATCGTTTCGGCCGCGTGCTGGGGAGCGGGTACTGACGAGCCGTCGGTTCGTCGTCCCGGTGTCCGGCGGGTCGGTAGACCAGCGCCTGCTCGAGTCGCTGAGCAAGATCTGCTTTCGACAGGCGGCAGACATCACGCTTGTCTATGTCGTCGAGGTCGAGCAGTCCATGCCACTCGATGCGGAGTTGCCCGAGGAAGTGAACCGCGGCGAAGCCGTGCTGCGGCAGGCCGAGGATCTGCTTCGGCACGACCTCGACCCGGGCACGGTGCGCGTATACGCCGAGCTGCTTCAGGCGCGCACGGCAGGCGCGGCCATCGTCGATGAGGCCACGGATCGAAACGCCGATGTTATCCTGCTCGGCGCAACCCTGAGACGGCAATTCGGTCGACTCACGGTGGGCGATACGGTCGACCACGTGCTCAAGTTCGCCCCGTGTGAAGTCATCGTCATCCGTCAGGCACTTCCGGATTGGATCACCGAATCGATGGAGTGGTCATGAATGTCGTCGTCATGGGAAGCGGTCGTGTCGGCGCGCGGGTTGCGACGATCCTTGACCAGCATGGGCATCGTGTCTGTGTCGTCGACACAAACCCGGACTCGTTCCGCCGGCTTGGCGACAGCTTCGGCGGCGACACGCTGATCGGCACGGGAATCGACGAAGATGTGCTGCGCCGGGCCGGCATCGAGGATGCCGACGTGTTCATCGCCGTCACCAACGGGGATAACCGCAACATCATGGCGGCACAGGTAGCACGCACGGTGTTCGAGATTGGGCATGTGATCCTCCGCATCTACGATCCCGTCCGGGAGGACACCTACCGGCGTCTCGGCCTTCACACGGTCTGCCCCACGACGACGATCTCGGCGATGATCATCGACCAGATCAACGACTTCCTTCCGGCATACGAGGAAATCTAGATGTACATCATTGTTGTCGGTGGCGGCAAGGTCGGTTACTACCTGACGAAGACGCTCCTGGTCGAAGGTCACGAGGTCCTGCTGATCGAGCGGGATCGCCAGAAGGTGGAGGTATTCAGCGAGCGCCTGGGTTCAGTGGTGCTGGCAGGTGACGGCGCCGAGGCCTCCACGCTCAGCGCCGCCGGCGCGCAGCGCGCCGATGTGGTCATCGCCGTGACCGGTGAGGACGAAGACAATCTCGTTGTCTGCCAGATGTCCAAGGTGAAGTTCCACGTGCCCCGCGCCATCGCCCGCGTCAACAACCCGCGAAACGAGCTGCTCTTCCAGCGGCTCGGCATCGACGTCACAGTGAGCCAGACCGAGCACATCCTCAAGTTGATCGAACAAAAGATCCCGGAAAAGTCATTTGTGCACCTGCTCAACCTGCGCCACGACGAATTGACCATTGTCGAGGCGCACGTATCGGGCGATTCGAAAGTGGCCAACAAGCGTGTCTCGGAAGTGGAGTTCCCGGTCCACTGCGTCATCGCGGCAATCATCCGCGGCCCGGATCCCGTGATGGCGCTTCCCAGCACGGAAATCCTCCCCGGCGACGAGTTGATTATCGTTACCCACGCCGCCGAGGAGGAGATGCTTCAGGCCATGTTGTCGCAGTAGGAGCGACCTTTCAGGGCCGCACCGGTCCGGGAACCTACGGATAGATGCCTCGCACCCTCGTGAATTCGGCCACGCGCTCGATGGCGCGGATGAGTGCCGCAGTACGCATGTGCACGCCGTATTCACTCGACCGCTGACTGACCTCCGCGTAACCCTGCTGCATGATCTGGCGCAAGCGATCGTTCACCTGTTCGAGCGTCCAGGGAAATGCCTGCAGCGCCTGGACCCACTCAAAATATGACACGGTCACCCCGCCGGCGTTCGCGAGAATATCCGGTATCACCAGCACCCCGCGCTCGTAGAGAATGTCGTCGGCACCGGGCAGGGTCGGGCCGTTCGCTGCCTCGGCCACGATCCGAGCCTGAATCCGGTCGGCATTGTGGTGGGTGATTTGACCTTCAAGCGCGGCCGGGATCAACACATCACAGTCCAGCTCGAGGAGCTCGGCGTTGGTGACCTGCTCGGCATCGGCGTAACCCTGGACCGTCCCTGTGCGCTGCTTTTGCCGCGCCACTTCTTCGAGGTCAAGTCCCGCCGGGTTGTAGATTCCGCCGACCGAATCGCTCACGGCGACCACGCTGGATCGGTTCCGCTGCGCCATCAACCGAGCCGCAACCGACCCGGCATTGCCGAATCCCTGC
>JAUIGA010000272.1 GCA_030430125.1 Chloroflexia bacterium
GGTAGAAACCGTAGGAACCGCCGGACTCAATGCCGTCGCTGAGGTGCCATGGGCGCTCCAGGTCGAACGGCGTCACCGCCTCCATCGGGATGCCTCCCTCGTCGGGGATGTCCGCGCCACCGAAGACCTGCCCGCCATCCTCGGGTAGCTGCCAGCCAATCGTCCGCTGATCGGGGACCAACCATGTCCGCGCGACCCGTTGCACATCCTCCGGTGTCACGGCAGCAAGCTCGTCGCCGAGAGTGTCGACACGGGCGGCGTGATCGACGATCTCCATCTGCCCGGTGAGGAACGCCTGGGCGGTGACCGTTTCTCGGGAATAGATGTAGTGGGCGCGGGCCTGCTTGCGAGCCTTGAGGAACTCAGTCTCGGTGGCGGGGGCGGTTCGCAGCTGTTCGATCTGCTCCTCGAACGCCGCCTCGATCCGCTCCGGCTCCACGCCCGGAAGCGCGGTTGCAGAAAATGTCCACAGGAACGGGTCTATGTGGAGCCCGGTGCCGGAAGACGCGCTGCGCGCCAGGCCGGTAGTGACCAGCGACCGGTAGAGCCGGGCGGAGCGACCGTTGGCACTGCCGCCGCCGAGTCCCATCGGCTTTGCGCCGGAGAGAATGGCGTCCGCAACCAGTATCGCCGGGATGTCCTCATGCCCGGCGGCGGGCATCCGGTAGCCCATCATCATGTACGCCGCCGGGCTTGGCCGGCGCACGGTAACCCGGCGCTCGGCGCGCTGCGGCGGATCCTGCGCGATGTGCGGAACGATCGCATCGCCGGCGGGGATGTCGCCGAAGGCCGCTTCGATGCGCGCCAGCATGTCGGCGGTGTCGAAATCGCCAACGGCCGTGATGAAGCCATTGTTCGGCGCATAGTAGTGGCGATAGTGGTTGTAGAGATCGTCTCGGGAGATCGCGCGAAGGTCCGTTTCGTGCCCGATCACCATGTGCCGGTACGGGTGGGCGCGAAACGCCGCGCCGATCATCTCCTCCGCGAGGTGATAGGTTGGTCGATTCTCCGCGCCCTGGCGCTCGTTGAGGATGACGGTGCGCTCGCTCTCGGTCTCGGCGGAATCGAACAGGGAGTTGCGCATGCGATCCGACTCGATCCGCAGGGACAGGTCGACCGCGTCGGCCGGCAGGGTCTCGAAATAGGCGGTCCAGTCCATCGAGGTCATCGCGTTGAGCGTACCGCCGTGCCGGGACACCTCGCGAAAGATCGCGCCCTTCTCCAGCGACGGCGTGCCCTTGAACTGCATGTGCTCGACCCAGTGGGAAAGTCCCGTGCGGCCGGGCAGCTCGTTGCGACTGCCGACGCGATACCAGATCCAGAAGGAGGTGAGGGGTGCGCCGTGGTCCTCGCGCAGGAAAACGGTGAGGCCGTTGTGGAGCGTATGCGACGACAGGGGCGTGTCGCCCTGAATCGGTAGAGTCATGCACGAATCCTGTTCGAACCGAGGCGCCAAGGCGCGCGAGCGCCGGTGACGTGTTTGCCACCGGCACGGACACAACCATGAGGATACCGCGTCCCGCTGGGCGGCCGGTGCCTGGAATGTGCAGGACCGCCTGCCGCGAGGCGCAGCACAGCCCCGGACCTGCTTCGCTCCGGGGATGTATACACTGCACGTTCCTTGCGCGTCAGGCGCCGGGCGTCGCCATCGCGTCGGATTCAACCAGGTCCTCAGCGAGGAAGATCGAAACGCCGGTCTGCGAACCGTTGCCTCGCGGCGCGAGGTAGGTGATCCCGGTGATACCGGAGTCGTTCAGTTCCTGCATGCCGATGACGAGCTCGCCGTCGGCATTGAGCGTGCCGCCGATCACGGTGCAGGATACCGGCGTGGGCACATCCTCGTCCGAGTAGGCGATGATGGCGCGTTCGGATTGCATCAGCTCGTCAAGCGTCAGGTCGATCGTCGTAGTCGAGGTCTCGGCAACGATCACGCCAGAATCCGAGGCGGCGGCTGCACCGGGTCGGGTCAGGTCGGTGAGCTCGACCACGATCGCACCAGGATCGCCTGGTGCGCACTTCCCCTCATGAACGGTGACCATTCGGCCGTCGACCTCAGGAACCTCGGTGGCTGTGGCGGTTTCTGTCACCGTCGCCGTGTGCGGGGCGTCCGGGACCAGAACGAACAGCGTCCACGCCTCGGACGCCGGCGGCACCTCCACCTGCTGGCTTTCGCGGGCGACCGGTTGGAAGCCTGCCGGGATCATCCCTGGATCGAGCGAGGCCGTGACCGATCCGCCGACCGGCACATTCACGTAGCAGGGCTCCGTGGCGCGAGTGGCGCAGGCACCCAGGGTCGCGCCCGTCTGATCGGCGAAGCTCACCGAAGCGCCGGCATACTGTTCACATCCTACGGGAGCCGTGCCGAGCATCACAAAGTCACTGGCCGCGGTCGCGTCCGGTGCGGCGTCACACGCCAGTGCAAACACCGGCATGTCGAACGTGTCGGGCGCGCTCGTGGCGGTCTCCGTGGCCGTGCCGCCCTGCAGGTCGAACGGGATTTCGTACCAGTCGCAGATCACATTGGTAGCCGCGGGAAGGTCGAACTGAATGCCGCCCGTCACGTACTCCACCGGAATCTGGCTCTGATTGCTCTCCGCTTCGGTGCCAACGGCACAGTACACCACGTTGTCGGCGAACTCGCCGGGCACGCCACCGGTGATGGTGTAGGTGCCTGCCGGCAGGTTCGCGAAGCCGACGTTGCCGTTTTCATTGGTTGTGCCTTGCTGCGTCACGCCGTTGGCGAACGTGAAGGTCAGTCCGGGATCCGCCACCGTGTCATGGCAGTCTACGAACCAGTTGTCGCCCGCATACCCGGTCGGGCACAGGCGCTGGTGGATTTCGATCGAGCTGTCGGCCTGGGCAACCGCCGGGGTCGACACCGCAAGGGCCGCCACCAGGGAGACCATAAGCGCCAGGCCCCCCAGGATTCGCTTCGGCAGGTGGAACGAGAGCATCGTCAGGTGCTCCAATCGCGTCGAGTGTCACGGACCGGCCAGCACCCATGCCACCCCTTCGATCGAAGGCATCTTCGGGCCCATCGGGCTCAACTGACCGAATGCAACGCCTTCAGACATGTTTTCGCAAGATGCGTTCCATACATCGCGCCTGACGCCGGTTTGCCCCGCCGTTTCAACGTACACGCACCACGGTTGCTGGGTACAATGGATGTGGATTCGCACGATGCGCCACCGATCGCATCCAAACCGGGCGTTCAGCACCTGATCGCTTGTCCACGAGGAGACGCGCATGGCCCAGATCTCGCCGGAGCCGCTGTACGATCACGATCTTGCCCGCAAGGTGGTGGAATACCTGCAGACCGGCAATCCGCACTATTTCCCGTTCACCACGAAGATGGACGCGGAGAAACTGGCCGCCTTCAAGCGCGATCTGCGCGAAGGGCTTGGGGACCTGCTCGACAGCGGCAGCGCCCGAAAGACCTCCGCCTCCGGGTACATCGTCAGCATCCGGCGGTTGGAGGATATCGTCCACGAGTGGCGGGACGCCGGCGGCGGCTGGCCGGCCGGCGCTGATCCCGATGCGATCGCCACCCAGCTCGCCGCGCTGGAGGATGTCGATGACGAGGACGACGTCGAGCTCGCCAAGGCAGCAGTCGACGACCCGCTCAACGGCTGGCGCCGGACCCGCTGACCGACGCGACCAAACGCAACCACCGTGAGGCAACGCCGCGCCACCAGTGCGCGGAGTTTGCACGAGGGTTCGGGTGAACGCTGCTGGAGCAAATGCGGAGCGCCGGTCTTGTGCCGGACATGCCTCACGCGGGCCACTCCTGGGGCAGTCGCGGCGGATCGTCCACTGCGTGATCTTCCGACCTGGGAATCACGCCATTATCGCATCGCCGCGAAACGATCCAGCGCGAAGAGCTGGCGCGGCGCGGCAGCGGCGTCGAGCGCAAGGTCAGCGAGGTGCTCGCCGATGACCGGCGCGAACTTGAAGCCGTGCCCGCTGAAGCCGGCCGCGAAGACGACTTTGGCGTGATCTGGATGCCGATCGATGATGAAGTGCTCGTCCGGCGACATCGAGTACATGCACACCGCGCTCTGCGTCAGCCTGCCCGTGACGTGA
>JAUIGA010000273.1 GCA_030430125.1 Chloroflexia bacterium
CGTCGCGACCGGCGTGCGCGAGATCGCGCCGCTCCTGATCGGCGAGGATCCCTTCGCCGCCGAGCGGCTGTGGCTGAAGATCTACGACATCCTGCATGGTCACGGCCTCACCGGCGCGGTTCGGGGCGGAGTCCAGAGTGCCATCGACATCGCGCTGTGGGACATCAAGGGCAAGGCGCTCGGCGTACCGGTCCACGTCTTGCTGGGCGGCGCGGTGCGCGAACGCATCCGCGTCTACGGCCACGCCAGTACCCCCGACCTTGCGCGCGAGCTGGTTGCCGAGGGCTACACCGCCTTCAAGTGCCAGCCCTCGGCGCAGGTGCTCGCCAACCTCCGCGTCGCCGTCGGCGATGGCATCGACATCGGCCTGCACGCCCACGGCGAGTTCACGGTCCACGCGGCGGTGCGCCTCGCGCGCGACGCCGAGCCCTATCGTCCGGCGTTTTTCGAGGAGCCGACCCACCCCGACGAGCCGAACGCGCTCGCGGCGGTCGCCGCGAAGGTCGATGTCCCCCTGGCGGCAGGCGAGCGGCTCTACAGCAAATGGGCGATGTACGATCTGATCAAGCGGGGAGCGGTGCAGCTCATCCAGCCCGAAACGACCCGACTCGGCGGCATCACCGAGCTCAAGAAGATCGCCGGCATCGCCGAAGCGGCCGGGATGCACGTCGCCCCCCACGCCGGCTCGGTCGGGCCGATCGTGGAGATGGCCAACGTCCACGTGATGGCGACCGCGCCGAACTTCCTGTTCCTCGAGCACATGCCTCGCGACATCGCCCGACGCCACTCGGTGGTGAACGGCGCTGCCAGCGTCGTCGACGGGCACATTCCGCTGCCGACCGCGCCCGGTCTGGGGATCGAGCTGAATCTGGAAGAAATCGCCCGCTACGATCTGCTGCCGCCAGAGGACTACACCTACACCCACCGCACACCGGAGGAGATCCGCCGCTGGCACACCTGACGGCGATTGCGGACACGCCATTGTGCGCGCCTGCGCGACCCCACACCCATCCTCATCGGACGTTTGCGAAAAGTGGTAGCGGCGACTTGCCCGCGCACCCACCGCGCGATGGCGTCTGGGAGTGGCGCGGGCAATGTCGCCTGACGTTGGAATCGTATGAAGGCGACTATGCGAAGGCCGGGACACGCGACCGCCACGATGGTGGAATCGAGTGATCGTCACCCGGATCTGATATCAGCCAGGCACGATGCGTATCCGTGACCCAGCGCTACAACACCCCGAACCGGTCATAGACATCCCGCAGCAGCGCCCCCTCGCGCAGCATGTCCCGGCTCTGGTCCTCGCTCTCGACCTTCGCCAGCGCCCGCTCCACCACCTCCGGTAGCAGCGCCTTCGGGATCGACACGATCCCGTCGAAGTCCCCGAAGATAATGTCGCCCGGGTGCACCAGCACCCCGCCGACCATCACCGGCACGTTGTAGTCCACCACCGTCGACCGGTACGACGAGTCGACCGGCCGGAACCCCGTGCAGAACAGCGGGAACCCCATCTCCACGATCCGCAACGCGTCCCGGGTGTGCCCGTCGATGATGCAGCCGGTCGCGCCCCGCGCTGTCGCCGCCGTCGACAGCAGCTCGCCCCAGAAGCAGGTGCGCTGCGATCCGTTCGTGCAGGCCACCATCACGTCGCCCGGCTTCAGCGCGTCAATCGCCTCGATCTCCAGCCGGTACGGCTCCTCCAGGCGCTCGTAGATGTCGGCGGTCAACGCCGTGTGCGCCCGCCCGATCACCCGCATCTGCGGCTCCAGCGGCCGAAGGTCCGCCGACATCGCCTGGTCGAGATACCCCATTGCATCGAGGATGTCGGACACGACCGGGACATACAACCGGTCTCGCAGCACCTGCAACAACGCATCCTCGCCAATATCCTGCACCTGGCTCACCACCACGTCTTCCTCCCTGCATATCGTCCCCTACGGCGATCCGCTACCGTCCGCATCGCCGGGTGGGGGCAACCAGCCGAACGCTGTCGACAAATTCGCCGTCACGTCCATCAACGCCGGAGCGCACGTCTCCGCTCGGTCGCGGGTGAACCTGCCGGACGGTCCCGTGATGCTCACCGCGAACAGCGGCTCGCCGTCTCCGGCGAGGATCGCGGAGCCAATGCAGCGGACACCCAGCGAATCCTCTTCGTCGTCGATGCTGTACCCCCGCGTTCGCGTGCGCCCCAATTCCTCCCGCAACCATGTCGCGTCGAAAGTCGCATCGACTCCGGGCTGCTGGGTCATGCGCGCGATGTACTCCTCCGCGCGCTCCGGCGGGGACGCCGCCAGGATCGCCTTGCCGAGTGACGACGGATGGGCGAGGGAGCGGGTGCCAATGGTCGACGACACGCCGACGCGCTCGGGACTGTCGATCTTGTCGACGTGGACGATTTCGATCCCGTCCAGCACGCCGACGTGGACGGTTTCGCGGGAGCGCTCCGACAGCTCGGCCAGCGCCGGCCGCATCGTGCTGAGTACGTCGCGCTCGTCGAATGTCAGGTGCGACAGCACCAGGTGCCGGGTCGACACCCGGTATGCCGCGGTCGAAGGCGTCTTCTCGATCCAGCCCCGGTGCATCAGCGTGTTCAGCAACCGATGGGCGGTGGTGCGGTTGATATCGATCTGGCTGGCGATCTCCCGCGCCGTCATCGCCTCGCCATGACGCAGCAGCAGGTCGACGATGGCCAGGGTTCGGTCAACCGACTGCACCACCCCCAGCTCGGGCCGGCTCGCCCCCCATGTTGCACCCATCTCGCTGGAGATGATCTCCGGCGTGGACGCCGGGGAGTCCCCCGGTTCGACCCCTGCCCTGTGCATATCGCGCCCCTGATCATGCCGCTGCGACGCCGTGGGCAGTTCTCATGGCGAACAAAAGTGCCCATTGCGTTCTCGATGAGAACACGATAGAGTGGGAATCATCGAAATGTCAACCCGGAGCCGGGTGGCCGTCACACAGGTTGAGACTGTCCGCAGGGTTCGGGTCCAGAACGTGTTCGTGGGGTGCGCCGGACGCTGCTGGCTGCGCCTCGCGTGTCACCGGCTCGCCACGATGAAGAGGAGACTCCATGCGTCACCACACTTCGGAGCTGCACTGGCTGAACTGCTTCGTCCGCGGACGACTGCATCGCCGCGATCTCGTCAAGCGCGGCGCGGTCGCCGGCATCGGCGCTTCCGCCCTCGGCGCGTCGGTACGACCTGGTGCCGCGGCGCAGGACAGCGGTCCCGTCGGCGAGGTCACCTGGGGGTTGGAGACCAATGTCCCCAACATCATCCCTTTCGGCGGCATCGCGTTGGCCCAGTGGCAGGGCAAGGAGTTCATGTACGACTCCCTGCTGGCCTGGGACGCCGACTTGAATGTCATTCCTGCCCTCGCCGAATCGTACGAGACGCCGGACGACACGACCTATGTGTTCAAGCTGCGTGAGGGAGTGCTCTTCCACAACGGCAACGAGATGACGGCGAGCGATGTCGTCTACTCGATGAACATGGCGCTCGATCCGGTCGAACCGGGCGTGAAGGTGCCATACCTCGACAACCTCGCCGGGGTGGAGGCGATCGACGACTACACCGTGCAGTTCACAATGTCGATCCCCGATCCCACCCTGGTCGGCACGCTGGCGTGGACCAATTACACCCCCATCGTGCCCGAGGGGATGCTCGACGAAGTTGAAGTGCTCAGCGACGGCATCGGCACCGGTCCCTTCCGGCTGGTCGAGTACATCCAGGACGACCAGATCGTCTACGAGGCCTTCCCGGATTTCTGGGACGACGGCGTACCCGGTGTCGAGCGGCTGGTGATCAAGATGCTCATCGACGAGCAGCAACGGGTGGCCGCGCTCCGCTCCGGCGAGATCCACGGGGCGACCTTCAGCGCCGACGTTGCCGGCACGCTCGAGAGCGACGACATCACCATCCTGTCCGGCTTGACCTCCTCGCCCAAGGTGATCCAGTTCTCCACCGTCGAGGATGTGCCCTGGCGCGACGTTCGTGTGCGCCAGGCGATCAACAA
>JAUIGA010000274.1 GCA_030430125.1 Chloroflexia bacterium
CGCTCGACATCTCCTTCATGGGAAGAATCTCAACGCCCACATCAATGACGTCACCTACATAGAACGCCATGTGTTTCACAAAAAGGTCGTAGGCGACAAAACTATACTTGCCGAACTGCACCTCGACTGCAATCCGATCTTTCGCAAAATCCGTCTGGTTATACGAATAGATAGGTGTCTTCCCCGCCTCGAGTATCTCCCTTCGTTGCTCTGCGGCGTCTAGGCTCACGGTATGCCTGATGAGTTCGACATCCGAGGTCACCCAATACGTCGTGCGGGACTCATGCCAATTTCGCGCGTTGAACTCAAGCTCGAACGCCTTGTTCAAGTCTCTCGGAGCATAAAGGAGCCTACCAACCATGGACTTCTCGCGAGACACCTTTGTGCGCTGAGCTTCCGCATCTACAGCGGCTACAACTTCCTCAATCTCGGCCCAGACATGCGGTTTGTGAACCATGATGTGCTCCCAGCCGTTGAGGTGGGAGTACTGTTCAACGATTCGCACTAATGGCCACCATTCGGCTGATTCGGATCATAAACAGGCTTGCCCATCGGGCGCGTTCGAAGAGTGCCGGATCGAAATGAATGGACCCGATCCCATGCGATGTCAATGTACTCCTGTTCCGTATCGCAACCATATCCATGTCGATCATGCTTGATGGCGGCTATGACAGAAGAACCAACCCCAACGTATGGATCAAGCACAGCATCGTTCCGATCGGTCATGGAAAGCACCAATCGCTCGATCAACTCAACGGGAAACTGACATGGATGAATGGTCTTCTCAATGTGATTGCTCTTGACATTCGGAATGATCCAAACGTCAGACGGATTCTTGCCGAGTGGATTCCCGGACAACTGGCCGATACGTGGTCCCTTGAAGTGTCTCTTGTTGGGGTACTTAGATGGAACTCGAACAGGATCAAGGTTGAACGTGTAGTCGTCGCTCTTGGTAAACCACAGGATGGTCTCATAGCGGCCTGAAAACCGCTTCTTGGAATGCAACCCGTGCTCGAAATGCCAGATGATGCGATTACGCAACTTCAGTCCATGATCCTTGAAAAGGTGATACAGAATGATGTCCAGCGGCACAACCTCTCCGTCGCGCGTGATATGGTTGCCGACCTGCCAGCAAATTGACCCTTTGGGGTGCAATAGGCGGACGCATTCTGAAATCACCTGTGCTTGCGACGAAACGTACGCATCTAGGCTCGTCCGAGATTCATACGCCTTACCAATGTTATAGGGTGGCGAGGTCGCAATCAGTTTCATTGTTGCGTCGGGAATGTTCCGCATGTACTCAAGATTGTCCACGCATTCCAGATGCGCCCTGCCTCCGCTGAATTCTGGAAGAATTGCGAGTTGTTCGGCCATGAAGCACTCCCCTAATTCGCCGCACGCGAACGCTCACACTGTCTGTACACCATGGTACGCGAAACCTGTGAATTTGTAATGTCCTCTTCGTTCTCTCACGAAGACTGCAGCGCGTTCAAATGCAGAACGCCGTTCACCACGCGCGCTTCAGCGCCGAACGAGCGGCGTGGTAGCCGCCCATGCCATGCACGCCGCCGCCCGGTGGCGTTGCCGCCGAGCAGATGAAGAGTCGCCGATTCGGCGTGCTGTATGGGTCGAATCGCGGAACCGGTCGCGTGTACAGCTGCCGCAAATCCTGCGCGCCGATGTTGATATCCCCGCCAGCAAAGTTCGCGTTGCGCGTCTCGAACTGCGCGGGGCTCATCGTCGACCGGGCAACCACCCGCTCGCGAAACCCCGGCGCGAACCGCTCGATCTGCGCCTCGATCCGCTCCGTCATGTCCTCGGTGGACCCGTTGGGCACGTGGCAATACCCCCACAGCGTCTGCCTGCCATCCGGTGTCCGGGTCGAGTCGA
This sequence comes from Chloroflexia bacterium, assembly GCA_030430125.1. GTDB lineage: Bacteria > Chloroflexota > Chloroflexia > Thermomicrobiales > UBA6265 > JACCVC01. The sequence goes on from JAUIGA010000274.1 coordinate 1,891, forward strand.
ACAGGCTCTGCTGCGCCAGGATGATGTACGGGCGCTCGGCATGCCGGCCGCTTGCCGCCTCGTGTTCGGAATGGACGATCTCCGCCATCGAGCCGCCAAGGTGGACCGTCCCCGCCTGCGCGCACTCCGGCGCGGTCCACGGCACCGGGCCGTCCAGCACCCAGTCGACCTTGAACACGCCCATTCCGCGCCGGTACCGACCGAGCATCCGCCGGTACCACCCCGGCAGCGCCTCGCCGGCGATGTCGCGCAGCTGTCCTGGCGACGTGTCGAACAGCACGGCGCCGGCATCACCGGCGATGTCCAGGCTGGTCACCCGCGTGCCGGTGACGACCTCGCCGCCGAGCGACCGGAGGTGCGCGACCAGCGCGTCGGTGATCTGCTGGGAGCCGCCCCGCGGGATCGGCCAGCCCACCACATGGCCGATCACCCCCAGCACAATGCCGATCGCCGCAGTCACCGGCCTGTGCAAATCGAGGATCGAATGCGCCGCCAGCCCGGCGAACAGCGCCCGCGCACGCTCACCAGAAAAGCGAGACTCCGCCAGGGACTGGGCGGAGCGCAGCGCCGGGAGCCCAAAGCGAGCCATTGCGATGGGATGCCGGGGAATCCGGAAGGGCGCCAGCAGGGGGTCGATGAGGAGCGAGAAATCCTCGACCAACGGGCCGAAGAGGTCGATCCACGCGCCACCGTCGTCGCCGAGTCCGGCCGCCGTCTCCTTGAGGGACATTGACAGGATCATGGCAGAACCGTCATCGAGGGGATGCGCCAGCGCGAGCGGCGGCTGGATCCACTCCAGCCCATGGCGCGCCAGCGGCATCTCCCGGAAGAACGGAGAGGCAACGGCGAGCGGATGGATCGCCGAACAGGTGTCGTGGACGACGCCGGGCAGCGTGAGCTCCTCCGAGCGGCACCCACCCCCGATCGTGGCATTCGCCTCGTAGACGGTGACCGCGTGCCCCGCCTCGGCCAGAGTAATTGCGGCGGCGAGCCCGTTTGGACCGGAACCGATCACCACAGCGTCATGCTGGCTCGTCACAAACGGCTCTCCCAAAGATGCGGGTGCGGTGCGGTCCGCGGCGCCGCGACCTCGATGATTGGCATGAAGACTCCATACTTCCCAATGCGAAGCCGCGTCGTGCCTGGCACGCGTTGCCGACACGCGGGAACGCCTGCGGGCATCACGGCGATATATGACACTGGTGATGATCGCACCTGGGCGGCGTTTGCGGCCACGATCCGGTAGTGACGCGGGTTGCTGGTGCGTGCATGGAGGTGCAATCGCACCGATCGGCGGCAAGGGGGAAGGGGAGGAGACCGCCGACCGGTGGATGCGTACTGGAGAACCGCGTTCCCCCTCCTGGCTGGGAACTCCGGGGAACCGGTCTCTCATCCATGAGAACGCACCAGACGGCAAAAAGGTTCCGCATGGTGTCACGATGACGGGCGACCCCGCTTTCCGCTCGCCTGATCCCGGCACTTGACCTGTGCTACCGTGGAAGCCGGTAGCGATCATGGCACCCCGGCGGAGGCAGGCATGGTTCGAGACGGGTTTGCGAACGGGATGGCGAGACGATGGACATCCCGCTGACACTGCTGGTCATTGCGCTGACCGTCGTCTCACTTGCCGCGTTCGCCTTTGTCGTGCGCGGTCTGCTGGGTGTCAACTTCACGCTGGTGCGCCTCGTCCTTGCCGGCACCATTGTCCTGATCGTCGGTCAGCCCATCATCGGCGCGCTCATCGGCCCGGAGCTTCGCGACGAAGACACGTTCTTCCCGGTCCTCTGGTTCTATCTGCTGGGCACGTTCATCTCCATTCTCGCGGGCATGGTCTTTCTCGTGATCGCGGAGGCCCTGATCCCGAGCAACACGCTGCCCGGCCCGCTCTACACCGTTCGCGCCTTCCGGCGAACCCTGAACCGTGCCGCCCGCTATACGCAGATCACGGGCATCATCGTGCGCTACGGCCTGGGCGCCTATCTCCGCGGCGGTCGCCGCGCCGAGCTCAACACGGTCGAGGGCCGCACCGACCTCGCACGGTCCCTGCGCCAGGCGCTGGAGGAGGGCGGTGTCACCTTCGTCAAGCTCGGCCAG
>JAUIGA010000275.1 GCA_030430125.1 Chloroflexia bacterium
ACACGGTCACCCAGCCCGGCATGGTCTTCGGCTTCGACCTGGCCAGCGGCTACACCGGCCTGCTGACCGGAAAGAAGGCGCTGGCCGTCTACACCAGCGGCGTGTACTCCCCCGGGGTCCCGCCTGAGTTCGGCAGCGACTTCCACTCCACATACTTCGATGACTGGCTCCGATTCGCCGGCATCACCGACATTGCGGAGATTCGCTATCAGCCGACGCTGCTCACGGAAACCCCGGATCGCGACCTGACCCGGGCGCAGTCCGAGGCTCGCCACCTCGCCGAGACGTTCTGAGCCCCCGAGCATGTGGAGGTCGGGGACGCCATTGAACGTCACGGTCGTCGAGCGATGCGGGAGCGCGTTGCCCCCGCCGCCTGTAGCGGACGACTTGACCGCGCTACCGACGTTCGGGGCAGATCCCGTGCGCGCGGTCAATGTCGTCCCCGTAGCCCCGAAGAAGGAACGACATGGGATGCGCGGGCGGTGCGGTGACCGATGCTGGCCAGCGTAGCCAGGTCGTCCCCAGCGCTGCACCGCCAAACGCACCCATCTCTTCCTGAAAGGTCTTCCCCATGTCCTGGGTCATCCTGCTGCTCGCTGGCTGCGTCGAGGTCGCCTGGGCGCTGAGCATCGAGCCAACCCGCGGCTTCACCCGCCCGCTGCCGACCCTGCTCTGCGTCGCCCTCGGCGCCAGCGCCGTCTACCTGCTCTCCCTTGCCCTGCGCACGCTGCCGATCGGCACCGCCTACGCCGTCTTCACCGGCATCGGCGCGGTCGGCACCGTCTGCCTCGGTATCGTGATCGGCAACGACCCCGCCAGCGCCGGCCGGATCGTGCCCATCGCTCTCATCGTCACCGGCATCATTGGTCTCCGGCTGTTCGGCGGCAACTGAAGGCCGGACAACGGAGTCGTGCCGAAACGCGGCCGATCGCACATTGAACATTGTGAACAACATCACATACCAAATTGCGGCATCTCGCACGTGGTCCGGGCACCGGCGCGCCGTACCATCAAGGCACGCAACTGCAACTGCCGAGAGAGACTGTTGCTGAGAACTGGCAGTTGCGTGTACGCGGGTATCGACGAGGCCCGGGACGCATCTGGTCACCTGTGTACCCCCTACAACCGGAGCCCTGCCCGGCATCATTTCGCCTGGCGGGGTACTCCCCCCCCAACCTGCTGTACCCTGGGTACGCATGACACCCTATGCCGAACGCATCCTCGCGAATCCGCCAGGCTCCTCTGTAAGATTTCCGCCCCCGCCCCGTTTACGGTATGTGCACACCACGGATGCGCTCGTATCGGGACAATCGGAGGCGCGATGACGGAACCCAACGACCGGCGAGACCCAGGAACACCGAGCAATCAATGAACGACGAGCTGGCGCAGATCGAGGCGGCCAGACGGGATCGTCGCGCCTTCGCCCCGCTCTACGAGAACTACGCCGACCTCGTCTGGCGCTTCGCGATGCTAAGAACGGGAGACCCGGATCTCGCCGCCGAGATCACCAGTCGCACCTTCGCCCGGGCGATCGAGGCGCTGCCAGCCTTTCGGCCGCGATCGGACGCTCGCGGCACCACCTTTCGCGCGTGGCTGATGACGATCGCGCGCAACTCGCTCATCGATAGCGTCAGGCGAGCGCGGCCCGCTATCTCCATCGACGACCCCGGCATCCACCTTGCGCTCGTTGATGGGAATCCCACCCCGGAAGAGCTGGTACTGGCCGGAGAGGAGCAGCGACGCGTCATAGCGGCCCTGCGCCAACTTCCCGCCACCCAGCGGCGCATCGTCGAGTTGCGCCTGGCCGGCCTGAAAGGTGCAGAGATCGCCGACGCACTTGGCATGTCTGTTTCCGCCGTGAACACCGCTCACTTCCGCGCCTTCGCCCGCCTGCGGGAGATGCTCGCCGAAACCGACGCCACACAGGGATCAACACGATGAGTGACCACCACACCCATCCGGACCAGCAACGAGCGGATCGGCTGAACGCCTTCGCCGACGCCGTCGTCGATGGTCACGCCCCGCCGGCCAGCGACGAGATCGAGGCGGTCATGCTCCGCGCCTGGCGCGCGCTCGGCGACCGCTCGCTGACGACCACGCCGCTTCCCAGCGAGCTCAGGAATCACATCAGGGAGGAACTCATGACATCGACCACCGCAACCTTCGATCACATCGGCCGCACGCCACTGCCTCCGGACGGAGAAGCACCGGCCAGCCTTGCCATACCCGCCTTGCCTCCGGCGCGCGGTTGGCAGGCGATCGCAGGCTTCGCGCTCATGATCGCAATGCTGGCCGCACTCGTCGCCCTCACGTGGCAGGCCACCACCAACGATGGCGCCGGGGAACCCACACCCACGAGTGTTGCCGCGCAGGGCCTGTACGATCCCGAAGACCCATCGACATTCCCAATGATGCCGGAGGCGTGCGTGCCGAATGGCCAGATCGGTGATGCGAACGTGGCGAATCGTTCGATCAACGACTGGGTCGCGCCGGAGTATGCCCCCGCGAAGGCCGTGCCAACCGAGACAGGGCTGGCGATTCAGCAGATGTACATGAACTATCTCCGGTGCGAGTGGGAGGCGTTCAACCAGCAGTTCCCACCCGGTTCCACACCCCCTGCCGGCGAAGGCACGCCCATACCGCCGCTGGAGCGGTCGCCGGACATGCTTACGTACCTCTCCGACCGGCTTCGATTCGACCACATGTACGGCTCGCTGTCACCGGAGCAACAGGCAGATCTGGACGCATATCGTTGCCTGCCGCGCATCGACACGATCCTGGCGACCTTCCCGCTGCCAGTGAACCAGCCGATGGACTACGCGATCTGGTCGCTGCTGCCGCACATCGACGAGATCGACGAGTTGGCACTTGTCTTCAGCCCGTCCGATGTCTACCTGCTGCCGGACGGCCGCTACGGCGCGATCGTGGGCAGCGTCTCAACCGCCGCCCTCGACGACCCGAATGCGGTCATTTCCGACGACCTTCTCGCCTTCGTCGCCTTCGTGGAGGAGGACGGTCGCTACTACATTGACGAGATGTTCACGGTGTTCGCGCCGGACATGGATTTCCGGCTCTCGGAAGGCCGCAACGGCACCATTCTCATGAATTGCGACTGACACCGACGGCGCGGAACTCCACGTACGGGCCGGTCTTGTGCCGGCCCGCGATCCGGGACGACGCAGAATAGGTGTTGCACATTCCAGTCGGCGCGCTCCAATCCAACGTCACCCCGAGCTTGTCGTGGGGTCCCCGCGCGAAGCGCTCGGCAGCCTTGCTGCCGAGTCGACAGTGTCGGCACTGTTCGCAACTTGTCTCCAATCGCGCTGCGCTTCGCGCGGGGACTCTTCGCTGCGCTCAGAGTGACGACCATTTCGCAGCCATGGATTGTCACTCAATGTCCGGCGCTCTGGTAGTGCCTGGACTGCGACGCGAACAGCCACATCGCCACCGCCATCAGCAGGAACCCGACCAGCGGCGACGCCCACGCCACCCACGCCGGGAACGGAAGCTCGGCCGTCCGTCCCAGCAGCACCGTCGCCGGCACCCACGCCATGAACGCCATCGGCACGATCCACGTCATGAACGCCTGCAACGGCCGGTTGAAGATGTTCATCGGGTAGCTGCCGAACCGCCACTGCAGGTCGTCGAACACCACCCGCAGCGGCAGCGACTCCAGGTACCGGAACGAGAGCGATGCCGCGCCGAGCTGGAACGCGCCGTCGATCAGCGCGCCGCCGATCAGCGCCAACAGAAGATAGAGGACCAGTGCCGGCGTCCAGTCGATCTCGACCCGCGTCAGCGCGATGCCCAGCAGCACGACCCCGGACGCAAGATCCCCGAGCGGCGGGATGCGGAACCGAGTGAACATCATCTGCGCCCAGATCGGCAGCGGGCGAATCAGGAAACGGTCCCACTCGCCCTCCTGGATCATCACATCGAACCGGAAAAGCTGGTTGACCGACACCACCCACAATCCG
>JAUIGA010000006.1 GCA_030430125.1 Chloroflexia bacterium
GGTGAGTTCGCCCCGACCCGAACCTACCGCGGTCACGGGAAGGACGCCGACAGGCGCGGCCGCCGCTAGGCGAAACAGACAGGACGAGCGATGGAAGTCACAGCAAAGGCAACACGCATCCGCGTCTCGCCCCGGAAGGCCCGCCTCGTGGTGGACATGGTCCGCGGCAAGAAGGTTCTGGATGCGATCGAGCTGATGAAGTTCGTGCCGAACCGCGCAGCCACGGATGTGGAGAAGCTGCTCAGGTCGGTCGCCGCGAACGCCGAGAACAACTACGATCTGGACCCGGACCAGCTGTGGATCAAGGCGATCTACGCCGATGATGCCCCGCAGATGCGCCGGTTCAAGCCGAAGTCCCGTGGCCGTGTTGGCAAGATCCTCCGCCGATCCACGCACATCACGGTGATCGCGGAAGAAAGGGAGAGCGCCTGATGGGACGCAAGGTCAATCCAATTGGATTCCGCCTCGGCGTGGCAAGCGAGTGGGAGTCGAAGTGGTTCGCGGAGAAGAACTACACCGAGTACCTTCATGAGGACATCAAGATTCGCGAGATCATCCAGAGCGAGCTCACGCGCGCTGGCGTCTCCCGCATCGAGATCGAGCGCGCGGCCAACAAGGTGGATGTGACGCTGTTCACGTCCAAGCCGGGCATTGTCATCGGCAAGCAGGGGTCGAACGTCGATCGCATCCGCAAGCTGCTCGAGCGCAAGGTGGGCCGAAAGGTCAACGTCAAGATCGAGGAGATCAAGGTCCCCGAGATCGATGCGCAGCTGGTTGCCGAGAGCATCGCCGAGCAGCTGCAGCGACGCGTCAACTACCGGCGCGCGATGAAGCACTCGGTTCAGCAGGCGATGCGCCGTGGCGCCAAGGGCGTGAAGGTGCGCCTGGCGGGCCGCCTCGGTGGCGCGGACATGAGCCGCGAGGTGAAGGAGATGGAGGGCCGCGTGCCGCTCCACACCATCCGCGCGGAGATCGACTACGCCAACGTCCACGCCCACACGACCTACGGTCGCATTGGGGTGAAGGTGTGGGTCTACAAGGGCGACAAGCTGCCGGAGCGCGGGGACGCGATCGAGGCACTGCTCGCCACCGACCTGACCGCCGCTGGCGACTAGGGACAGCACCCCGGCGCCGAGGCGCAGCCAGCGGTCGGGGAATGAGGATCGGAGCGATCTGACATGTTGATGCCGAAGCGGACCAAATACCGCAAGACCATGCGTGGCCGCATGACCGGCAAGGCGTACCGGGGCTCGACCATCGCGTTCGGCGACTACGGGCTCCAGGCGCTGGAGCCGTCGTGGGTTTCCAGCCGCCAGATCGAGGCGGCACGCCGCGCGATCACCAACTATCTCAAGCGCGGAGGCAAGGTGTGGATTCGCATCTTCCCCGACAAGTCGGTGACACAGAAGCCGGCCGAAACGCGCATGGGGTCTGGCAAGGGCAACCCGGAATACTGGGTGGCCGTGGTGAAGCCGGGCCGGATGCTCTTCGAGGTGTCCGGGGTCGGTCAGGACCAGGCCGAGGAGGCCATCCGCCGCGCCGCGATGAAGATGCCGATGAAGTGCAAGTTCGTCGTCCGGCAGACGCCTGGCGCGACGCAGGACGAGGAGGCGACCGCATGAAGGCGGCCGAAATCCGGGCTCTGAGCGCGGACGCGCAGGAGGACCAGTTGCGCGAGCTCTATGGCGAGTGGCGTGACCTCCGGTTCCAGGAAGCTGTTGGCCAGTTGACGGCCACGGCGCGCATTCGCCAGATCCGAAGGGAAATTGCCCGTATCAAGACGATTCAGGGCGAAGCCGAGCGCGCCGCGCGCGGTGATGCGCCGGCGCGGAAATAGAGGTCAACGATGAGCGAGGTTCAGGACACAGCGGTCGTGGAGCGCCAGCAGAAGCCACGCCAGCAGAAGGTGGGACGAGTCGTCAGCGACAAGATGGACAAGACCGTCGTCGTTGCTGTTGACTATGTGCGTCGCCACCCGCTTTACAACAAGCGCATTACCCGCACGAGCAAGTTCCAGGCGCACGACGAGAACAACACGTGCCAGGAAGGCGACATCGTGCGGATCGAGGAGACCCGTCCGCTGTCGAAGCACAAGCGGTGGATCGTGCGGGAAGTCGTGGAGCGGGCGATCAAGCTGTAGCGGTCGACCCAGTGTCGACCCTGGCGGACATCGTGTTCGCCAACGCGCGGATCGAGCCCGTCGGGCGCGGCACGCCCGGAGGAAGAAACAACCGTGATTCAGCAGCAGACACGACTCAAGGTTGCCGACAACAGCGGCGCGCGTGAGATCATGTGCATTCGCGTGCTCGGTGGCTCCGGTCGCAAGACGGGCGGCGTGGGCGACACCATCATCGCGTCGGTGAAGGTGGCGCAACCCAACGCAGCGGTCAAGAAAGGCGAGGTCGTGCGGGCGGTGATCGTTCGTACCGCGCAGGAGTACGGTCGCCCGGACGGCAGCCACATCAAGTTTGACGACAACGCAGCCGTGCTGATCAACCAGCAGGGCAACCCGCGCGGGACGCGCATCTTCGGTCCCATCGCGCGCGAGCTGCGAGAGAAGGCGTACATGCGCATCGTGTCGCTGGCGCCCGAGGTGCTGTAGGGAGCAACGATGAGGAAGATTCGCACCGGCGATGAGGTGCTGGTCACCACGGGTCGCAACAAGGGTCAGCAGGGGACGGTCCGCCAGAACCTGATCGACCGGGACCGCGTGGTGATCGAGGGCGTCAACATCGTCAAGAAGCACATTCGCCGTCGACCGGGTGTCCGGCAGGCGGGGATCGTCGAGGTAGAGGCGCCGCTGCACGTGTCCAACGTGAAGCTGATCTGCCCGGCATGCAAGGAGCCGACTCGGGTCGGGGTCCGACGCAACGATGACGGCGCCAACGAGCGGTACTGCAAGAAGTGTGACGCGACGATCCCGGCGGGGAATGCCTGACAACCGCTGGCCGGGAAACGACTGATAAGGTGAGCGGCGACCTGAGTGCCGCAGGCAGCGGCAGACCAGGTGGGAACGCCGATCTGCACAGCAATGCCGGGTGAACGACCCGGAGTGAGGCAATGGGAATGGCCCGACTGCGTGAGCGCTACAAGGAGGACGTTGTTCCGGCCCTGCAGCGCGAGCTCGGATATACCAATCTTTACCAGGTGCCGAAGCTCGAGAAAATTGTCGTCAATGTTGGTCTCGGCGAGGCCATCGCGAACGGACGAGCGCTCGAGGCGGCCACAAACGATCTCGCGACGATCACCGGACAGAGGCCGGTGGTGACGCGAGCGAAGAAGTCGATCGCGGCGTTCAAGCTCCGCGCGGGCATGCCCATCGGTGCCATGGTCACCCTGCGTGGCGAGCGCATGTACGAATTCCTCGACCGGCTGGTGTCAGTGGCGCTGCCGCGCATTCGCGACTTTCGCGGCGTGTCGCCCAATTCGTTCGACGGTCGCGGGAACTACACGCTCGGATTGCGCGAGCAGCTGATGTTCCCGGAGATCGATTACGACCGCATCGACAAGATCCGTGGACTCGAGATCAGCATCGTGACCACGGCGCAGACGGACGACGAGGGGCGCCGCTTGCTGGCGCTGCTCGGCATGCCGTTCGCCTCGTAGGAGCCTGGAGGAACAATGGCCAAGACGAGCATGATTGCCAAGGCGAATCGGACCCCCAAGTTCTCCACGCGCGCGGTGAACCGGTGCAAGGTGTGCGGCCGCCCGCGGGCGTACATTCGGAAGTTCGGCGTCTGCCGAATCTGCTTCCGGGAGATGGCGTCACAGGGCAAGCTCCCTGGCGTCACCAAGTCGAGCTGGTAGCACCGGGCGGCCGGGGAGTGACCGCCGCCTCATGTACGGATGGAGAACGCGACGGATGAGCGTAAATGACCCGATCAGCGATATGCTGACCCGGATCCGGAATGCCGGGATGGCTCGGAACACCGAGACCACCATGCCTTCCACCAAGATCCTGGTGGCGATCGCGGGGATCCTGAAGCAGGAAGGGTATATCGAGGATTTCGAGGTGATCGAGAAGCGGCCGCAGAACCAGCTGGTGATCAAGCTCAGCTACGGTCCTGACCGGCGGCACGTGATCCGCGAGATCAAGCGCGTGAGCAAGCCGGGACTTCGCGTCTACGCCGGCAAGAACGACCTGCCGCGCGTGAAGAGTGGTCTTGGCGTCGCCATCGTCAGCACCCCGGAAGGTGTGTTGACCGGCTATGAAGCCCGGCGTCGTGGTATCGGTGGTGAGGTGCTCTGCACGGTCTGGTAGTCCAGGCGGTGCGGACCTCCTGACTGCCGGTTGACGGGAGAAGGGCGATGTCTCGAATTGGGATCAAGCCGATCACGGTGCCATCTGGTGTCACCGTCACGGTCGGCAAGGACAACGATGTTACGGTAAAGGGGCCGAAGGGCGAGCTGTCGAGCTCGTTCTCCCCCCGCATGGCAATTGCGCAGGACGACGGTACCATTACCGTTTCGCGGCCCAATGACCAGCGCGAGAACAAGGCGCTGCATGGTCTGACCCGCACATTGCTGAACAACATGGTGGTGGGCGTGACCGACGGGTTCACCAAGAACCTGGAGATTCACGGGGTTGGCTACCGCGCGCAGATGAACGGCAAGAACCTGGTGCTGAACGTCGGGTTCTCCCATCCGGTGACGATGGTTCCGCCAGACGGCATCACCTTCGCGGTCGAGGCCAACACGCGCGTATCTGTCTCCGGCATCGACAAGCAGGTCGTTGGGGAGCAGGCCGCGAAGATCCGTATCGTGCGGCCACCGGAGCCATACAAGGGCAAGGGCATTCGGTACGCGGGTGAGTACGTCCGCCGCAAGGCGGGCAAGGCCGGCAAGGCGAAGTAGTGCTGGACCCCGTGTCCAGTCGTTCGGCGCCGATCTGGTGCCATCATGGCACTCGCCGGCGGATTGAGTACCCGGTGGTGGGCAGGGCATGGAGCTCACGTCACGAGCCTGCCTGCCAGTTCCGGGGTCAATGGAGTGAGCAATGCGAACGAAGTACCGAAAGAAGTTGAGCCTGCGCAAGCGCCGGCATGTGCGCGTGCGGGCGAAGGTCAGTGGCACGGCCACGAGGCCCCGGTTGAACGTCTTCCGATCCTCAGCCCATATCTATGCCCAGCTCATCGACGATGAGGCGGGCCACACGATCGCCTCGGCCAGCGACCTCGAAGATGCGGTGATGCAGGCCGCCGGCGAGGATGCCGCCAAGACTGCCCGGGCAACCGCGGTGGGCCAGGCGATCGCCGAGCGCGCCAAGGCGGCCGGCATCGACAACGTGGTGTTCGATCGGGGCGGCTTTCTCTACCACGGTCGTGTCAAGGCCGTCGCGGACGGAGCTCGCGAGGGCGGGCTCAAGTTCTAGCACGGCTCACGATGTCGTATCGCCCGGAGTCGGGCTCGGTGCGCTGCGTTGGAGTCGATTGGAAACATGAACGACGCCGCAACTGGTGGCGAACGTTCCGGCCGCATGGCGGACACACGCGTGACCGCGATAGCGAGCGTTCTGGAGAGAGGTATGGATCGGAATCGAGATGGACGCGGGTCGCGCCGTCGCGAAGAGGATGGCGGGAGCGAGCTCGAAGAGCGCCTCGTCAAGATCAATCGCGTATCGAAGGTGGTGCGCGGTGGCCGCCGTTTCTCGTTCGGCAGCATCGTCGTGGTTGGCGACAGCAATGGCCGGGTCGGGATTGGGCATGGCAAGGCCGGTGAGGTGACCGACAGCATCCGCAAGGGTGTGGATGCGGCAAAGAAGTCGCTGATCACCGTGCCGCTGGACGGACACACCATTCCGCATGAGGTGGAAGAGTCGTTCGGCGCGGCGCGAGTGATCCTGAAGCCGGCGTCGCCGGGTACCGGTGTTATCGCCGGTGGTGGTGTGCGCGCGGTCGTCGAGCTCGCGGGTATCCGCGATGTGCTGACCAAGAGCGTCGGCAACAACAACCCGGTCAACGTCGTCAAGGCGACGATGAAGGCGCTTGAGAGCCTGCAGACCGAGCAGGACGTCATCCGGCGCCGACGGAAGTCGGTGCAGCGCCTCCGCACGCCACACGCGAACGCTGAGGTGGTCGCGGCGCAGCAGGCGGCGCGGGAGCGCCGCGAGGAAGCTGCCCGGGCCGCGCAGCGTGCCGCTGAGCGGGCTGAGCAGTCCCGTCGGCCACGCCGCCAGGGTGGTCGAGGCCGTGGTGGCCAGCAGCAGAGGAGCAATGCGTCGTGAGTGAGGCCCAGACGGCTGACAACGGACGGCTGCGGATCACGCTGGTTCGCAGCGTGATCGGTCGCCCCGGAGACCAGGCACGCACGGTCGAGTCGCTCGGACTGCGGCGCCTGCATCAAACGGTGGAGCGCGAGGACAGCGCGGCGATCCGTGGCATGGTGAACAAGATCAAGCACCTGGTCACGGTCGAGGAAGTCGCCAGCGCCTGAGCGGCCGCCGGGTAGACCGGCGGCGCCTGGCCCATGCGATAGAGAGTAGTACGATGCCTATTTCTCTGGATGATCTGCGTCCCGATGCGGGCGCGAAAACGAGCCGGCGGCGTGTAGGCCGTGGGCACGGTAGCGGTCGCGGCAAGACCGCCGGTCGGGGTACCAAGGGACAGAACGCCCGATCCGGCGGCGGTGTGCGCCTCGGCTTCGAGGGTGGTCAGCTGCCGATCCAGCGGCGACTGCCCTACAAGCGAGGTTTTACCAACCGGCTCAAGGCGCCGTGGGAGGTCGTGAACCTCGCGCAGCTGGAAGAGCTGGAGTTCGACGGCGCGGTGACGCCGGAGGTGCTGCACGAGGCCGGGATTACACGGGGGCTCGAGTTCCCTGTGAAGATCCTTGGCAACGGCGAGCTCAGCAAGACGGTCACGGTCCACGCTCATGCGTTCTCGAAATCGGCCCAGGCGGCCATCGAGGGTGCCGGCGGGACGGTCGAGACGCTGGAACGAACCGACCAGTGGACCTCGGCGCGGCCACGCAGCCGGCGCCTGCCGCTCAATCGCGAGCTCAAGCAGATGCGGGTCGGCAAGGTTGGCGGCCCGAGCCGTCGCGAGGCGCTGGAGCAACTGAAGCAGCGAGATGAGGCGAAGGAGGCCTAGCACATGCTTCAGGCCGTCATCAACGCATTCAAGATCCCTGACCTGCGGCGGAAGATCCTCTTCACGCTGGCGATGCTGGTGATATTCCGGTTCATCGCCAGCATCCCGATCCCGAACGTGGATCGCGCCGGGTTGCAGGACTACATCGAGACGAACCAGCTGCTCGGAATGCTCAACATCTTCTCGGGCAGCGCACTTAGCAACTTCTCGATCGCCGCGCTCGGGGTGTACCCCTACATCACGGCTTCGATCATCATGCAGTTGATGACGCCGATCGTGCCGAGGCTCAACGAGCTCTCGCAGGAGGGCGAACAGGGCCGGAACCAGATCAACAAGTACACGCACTGGCTGACGGTCCCGCTGGCACTGCTGCAGGGCTACGGCCAGGCATTGCTGTTCTCGCGGCAACCCAGCCCGAGCGGCGGAACCCTGATCGAGAACTTCGGGCTCTTCGATGCCGATACCTTCCTGCCGACCGTGGCGATCCTGATCGCGATGACGGCGGGGACCATGCTGCTGGTATGGATTGGCGAGCTGATCACCGAAATGGGGATCGGCAACGGCATCTCGATCATCATCTTCGGCGGCATCGTGGCGTCGATGCCGGGTGCGGTTCGCGGTCTGGTCACGGGATCGACGCTTTCCGACAACATCATTGGCACGGTGATGTTCCTGGCCATCGGCCTGGTGACGGTCGTCGGTATCGTCCTGATCAACGAGGGACAGCGGCGCATCCCGGTGCATTACGCCAAGCGCGTGCGCCAGGGGCAGATGGTCGGCGGTACCACGACATTCATCCCGCTCAAGGTCAACAGCGCGGGCATGATCCCGCTGATCTTCGCGGTCAGCATCATGGTCTTCCCAGGGATGATCGCCAACTTCCTGTCGGCGTCGAACCGTGAATGGGTGCGCGACCTCGCCACGGACATCTCGGTGTGGCTGGCGCCAACGTCGCTGCCGTACAACATCATCTACTTCCTGATGGTGGTCGGGTTCACCTTCTTCTACACGATGGTGGTGTTCCAGCAGCAACGGATCCCGGAGTCGCTGCAGCGGCAAGGGGCGTTCATCCCCGGTGTTCGTCCGGGGCGCAACACGGCGATGTTCCTGCAGCGCGTGCTGTCGCGCATCACCATTGTGGGGGCGCTGTTCCTCGGCCTGGTGGCAGTGATGCCGTACATCGTGCAGTCGATCACCGGCGTGCAGATGCTGCTCGCGTCGACCTCATTGCTCATCGTCGTCGGCGTCGCGATCGACACCATGCGGCAACTCGAAGCCCAGCTGATGATGCGCAACTACGAGGGATTCATTAACTGACGCGCTCGACCCAGGGAGCAGCCATCGTTGCCGAATGGCCGCTGGCTGCTCCTGGTGCCGGGCAGGATGAGGACTGCATCGTGAACATCATCTTCATGGGCGCACAGGGATCCGGGAAGGGGACCCAGGCGGCAATCGTCGCGCCGCGGCTCCAGCTGGAGAAGCTGGCGACCGGCGACGTGTTCCGGGCCGCCATCGCCGAGGAAAGTGAGCTCGGCGTCAAGGTGAAGGTTATCTATGACCGTGGCGACCTGATCCCTGACGAGCTGACGAACGCGTTGGTCCGGGAGCGGCTCGAGCGCATCGCGCAACAGCGATCTGCCGGTGCGTTGCAGGGCACGCTGTTCGACGGGTTCCCGCGAACCGCCGGTCAGGCCGAAGCGTTGGATGACATCCTGGCCGACCAGGGCGACCGGGTCGACGCCGTCGTGGAGATTCAGGTGCCGCGCGAGGACCTAATCGCCCGTCTCGCGGGCCGGCGTGTATGCCCGGTCTGCGGCACGGTGTACCACCTGGATGCCGACCCACCGCGCATGCAGGGCGTGTGCGATCGTGAAGGCGCGACGCTGATTCAGCGCGAAGACGACACGCCGGACGCCATTCGACGGCGACTGGAGCTCTACGACGAGCTGACCGCGCCGTTGCTCGCCTACTACGACGCGCGGGGCTTGCTTCACAGGGTCGACGGCAATCAGCCCATCGACACGGTGACGAATGCCATCATCGACGCTATTTCCAGGGAGGTGACGCGGTAGTGGCGATCACCATCAAGAACGAGCGCGAAATCAGCAAGATGCGCGAGGCGGGTCATGTCGTCTCGGTCTGCCATCAGCGGGTCCAGGCGGCGATCCAGCCGGGTATCACCACCGACGATCTCAACACCGTGGTGCGGGATACACTGTCCGAGCTTGGCGCGACATCGAACTTTCTTGGACATCACGGATTTCCGGGCGTGATCTGCGCTTCGGTCAATGAGGAGATCGTCCACGGCATCCCCGGCAACCGGCGACTGAACGACGGCGACATCATCTCAGTGGACATCGGGGCGATCGTCGATGGGTTTCACGGCGATTCGGCGTGGACCTATCCGGTCGGCGAGATATCGGACGAAGCGAAGCGTTTGCTGCGCGACACCGAGGAGGCGCTCGATGCCGGTCTTGCCGCGGCGCGTGCCGGCAGCCGTATCGGCGCCATCGGGGCCGCTGTCGAAGGGTACGCTCGCCCGCTGGGGTACGGCATCGTCGAGGGGTATGGCGGCCACGGAATTGGCCGGCAGATGTGGGAAGAGCCACACATCCCGAACCTGGGCAGCGCGGACCACGGGCCGCGGATGCGCACCGGCATGACCCTGGCCATTGAGCCAATGCTGAACATCGGGACAAAAGATACCCGTGTGCTGGACGACGACTGGACCGTGGTCACCGCGGATGGCTCGTGGTCGGCGCACTTCGAGCATACCGTGCTGATCACAGATGGCGCACCGGAGATATTGACGAAGCGCCTGGCGGCTGTGGTAGACTAGCTTGTCGTTGCGCATGCTTACCGGCATGCGCTATCGGCGTGTACGCACTGATTCCCGAATCCACACCTCCACAGTGCAGGAGGCCGCACGACGGGAACTGCGTGCAACGCGAGATCATGAAGATATTTGTGCCGCTGCAATGCGCGCACCGGGCCGTTCCGGCGGCTCGAGGCCATGACGGATCGGCTGTCGTGACCTTCCGGACTCGGGTCGACGTCCATCGGCCTGGAATGGGAACGCTCGCCTTGCGCGAGTCGAACGCATGAGGAGTAAACGATGAAGGTCTCGGCATCGGTGACCAAACGTTGCGAGAAGTGCCGCATCATCCGGCGCAAGGGCGTGGTGCGGGTTATCTGCACGAATCCCCGTCACAAGCAGCGCCAGGGCTAGCGCGCCGCGTCTGGCGAGGTGCGCATCGAACCAGCAGAGGACAAGGGAAACAGCATGGCGAGAATTTCGGGAGTCGATCTCCCGCGCGAGAAGCGGATCGAAGTGGCGCTCACCTACATCTACGGCATTGGGCTCACCACGAGCCAGCAGCTGCTCGAGCGCACCGGGGTCAACCCGGATACGCGCGTGCGCGACCTGACCGACGACGAGGCCAACCGGCTTCGCGAGATTATCGACAAGGAGCTGCGTGTCGAGGGCGATCTTCGCCGCGAGGTGTCGATGAACATCAAGCGATTGATGGACATCGGAGCCTATCGTGGTCTGCGCCATCGTCGTGGCCTGCCGGTACGCGGCCAGCGGACGCGCACCAACGCGCGCACGCGGCGCGGTCCGAAGCGGCCAATCAACCGCAGGAAGTAGGAAACCAGGCGAGTTGCCGGCCATGGTGCCGGTGCGGCTTGTGAATTGTGGAGGCAATGACGCAGCATGTCTGAACGGCAGCGAGGTTCCAGGGGTGGACGGGTTCGGCGACGCGATCGAAAGAACATCCCCAGGGGCAAGGCCTATGTGAAGGCCACTTTCAACAACACGATCGTGACGCTGACCGACCCGGCCGGCAACGTGATCTCGTGGTCGAGCGCCGGCGCCCATGGCTTCAAGGGCTCGCGCAAGAGCACCCCGTTTGCCGCGCAGGTGACGGCCGAGGCCGCCGCCCGCCGCGCGCAGGAGCACGGGTTGCGCCAGGTGGATGTGTTCGTGAAGGGTCCGGGGTCCGGCCGCGAGATGGCGATTCGGTCGCTGCAGGCCAGCGGCGTCCAGGTGCTGTCGATTACGGACACGACCCCGATTCCGCACAATGGCTGCCGCCCGCCGAAGCGGCGCCGCGTCTGATCTCACGCACCTGACCGACACGACGGGAGGCTAACAGGACTCATGGCGAGATACACCGGACCGAAGCGGCGGCTTGAGCGTCGCGAAGGCATGGATTTGGAGCTCAAGAGCTCGCGCAGCGGCAATCGCCGGCGCGAGGGACGGGACGCGCCTCCGGGGCAGCATGGCCAACGGCGGACCCGGCGACCGTCAGAATTCGGACTGCAGCTTCGCGAGAAGCAGAAGGTGCGCCGGTACTACGGCATCCTCGAGAAGCAGTTCCGGCGTTACTACACCGAGGCGACCCGGCGCGGCGGCGTGACTGGCGACAACCTGTTCCAGCTCCTGGAAACCCGGCTGGACAACGTCGTGTACCGCATGGGCTTCGCGCAGACGCGGGCGCAGGCGCGACAGCTGGTGACCCACTGTCACTTCGATGTTAACGGCAAGAAGGTCAACATCCCTTCCTACGCCGTGCGTCCTGGTGACGTCATCAGTGTCAGGGAGCGGAGCCGGAAGCGCACCTACTTCGATGGGTTCGCCGATGTGCTCGCGGCGCACAACGCTCCTGAGTGGATGTCGGTTGATTCCACGCAGCTCAGCGGCAAGATCCTGAACCTGCCGACACGAGAACAGATCGAAGTACCGCTCTTCAATGACGCGCTCATTGTCGAGCATTACAGCCGGTAGCCGGCGCGTCGCGAGAGCGACGGGTTGGCCGTCCGGGCTTGGATGCCCGTCACCGGTGCAGTGTCAGGAGGCAAGTCCGCTTGTTGGAGCAACCGCAATTCACCATTGAACGGGTCGAGCAGGGGCTCAACTATGGTCGATACAATATCGGCCCGCTTGACCCCGGCTACGGCACCACGCTGGGCAACTCGCTCCGGCGCATCCTGCTTCGCTCGCTCGAGGGCGTCGCGGTGTCGCGTATCCGGATCGACAATGTCTGGCATGAATTTTCGACGATTCCCAGCGTTCGCGAGGACGTGACCGAGATCGTGCTGAATCTCAAGGGGATCAACCTGAAGCGCATCGTCCCGTTCGAGGGCGATCTGCGCGCGCACCTGTTCTTCAAGGCCGATGGCGATGATGAACAGGTCGTTACCGCGGGCGACATCACCTGGCCGGGCGAGATCGACGTGGTCAATCCCGACCACCCGATCGCGACTGTTGCGGGCAAGGACGCGGTGATCGACATGGATCTCTGGGTGACCAGCGGCCGCGGCTACCTTACTGCCGAGGGGCAGGAGTCGTCGACGCTGGGAGAGATTCCGATCGACGCGATCTTCACGCCGATCGAGCGCGTGAACTTCGTGGTGGAGCACACCCGCGTCGGCCAGGCGGTCGACTTCGATCGCCTGATGTTCGAGGTCCTCACCAACGGCAGCATCGATCCCGAAGACGCGCTCACCCAGGCCGCGGGCATCCTGCAGGGACACGCGAAGGTGATCGCGGAGTTCAACCAGATCGAAACCGAGGAATCGCCGGTTTCCGAGTTGCCGGAGGAGGTCCAGAACACCGCGCTTGCCGATCTCGGACTGTCGCCGCGGGTGTTGAACGCCCTGCGCAGCAAGCAGATCGAGAAGGTCGGCCAGGTGCTGGCGATGGATCCGGACGAGCTGCTGTCGATTCGAAACTTCGGTCCGCGTTCGCTCAATGAGCTGCGCGCCGCGCTCCACGAGGCCGGGCTGGTCCCGAATGTCGACGAAGACGGCCTGGTGGAGGAAACGGAAGACGACCCCGAGACCCGAGAAGCTGCCGAGGCGATTGCGTCGCTGGGCAGCGCGGACGAAGGGGTTCCCAATGAAGATGAGGACGCCGAAACATGAGGCACCAGAAGGCGGGACGCAAGTTTGGCCGCAACCCGGCCCAGCGCAAGGCGATGCTGCGCCAGCTTGCCATCTCCCTGATCCTGAATGAGCGTGTGACGACGACGGAGGCCAAGGCGAAGGAGCTCCGCGGCGTCGTCGAGAAGCTGGTGACGATCGCGCGCGAGGACTCGCGCCACCATCGCAATCTCGTCATGTCCCGACTCGATCACACACCGTCGGTCGAACGGCTGTTCGACACGGTGGCGCCGCGCTACGAGGATGTGCCGGGTGGCTACACCCGCATCTCGAAGCTCGGCCCCCGCCGTGGCGATGCCGCGCCGATGGTGCTCATCGAGTTCGTCGTCTAGAGGCGCGGGGCGGCGGTGGAGCAACGCCTCAAACTGACCCTTGCCTACGATGGCTCGCGCGTGTGGGGTTCCCAGCGGCAGCCTGGCAGGGAGACGGTCCAGGGCGTGCTCGAAGCCGCGCTCACCGAGCTAGGCGGCCATCCGGTGGCCGCAGTCTTCGCCGGACGTACCGACCGGGGCGTTCATGCGAACGGCCAGGTGGTTGGATGCGAGGATGTCCGTCCCGAAATGGCGCCGGAGCGCATCCGGCAGGCGCTCGAGCCCCGGTTGGGTGATGCCATTTCGGTGGTTCGGGTTGAACGGGTGCCCGCCACGTTTCACGCGCGCTTCGATGCCGTGTGGCGGGAATACCGGTACCGGATCTGGTGCGGGACCCGATCGCCACTGCTTGCGCGGTACGCGTGGCACCGGCGAGGAGCGCTCGACGTGACGGCCATGAGGGACGCCGCTGGGCGGCTCCTGGGGCAGCACGACTTCGCGTCGTTTGTGGCAGGTGGCGAAGGGGTGCCGTGGTCCGACCGGCAGCAGGCCACGCACGGTACGGTACGAACCGTGCTCCATGCCTCGGTGCAGCAGGTTGAAGCCTGGTGGCCCGCTGGCGACATTGCCGGTCATGGAATGGAGATTCGGGTGGCGGCGGATGGGTTCCTGCCGCGCATGGTCCGCGGGTTCGTTGGCGCCCTGGGTGAAATCGGCCGGGGCGCCAACGAACCTGACTGGATCGACGAGCTATTGGACCGGGCAGACCGACGGGGAGGCCCACGATCGGCACCGCCTCACGGATTGGTGCTCTGGCGCATCGGGTACGGCGACGATCGCCTGTAACCCCACAGCGCGGCGGCAGTTGCGACTGAGGCGAGGACACCGCCGAACAGGAGTGAGACAGCATGGAACGACGAACATACTCCGCGAAGCCGCGCGACATTCAGCGCTCGTGGTATGTGGTGGACGCCGAGGGCAAGACGCTCGGTCGCCTGGCCACGGCGATCGCGGCGACCCTGCGCGGGAAGCACAAGGCGATGTACACCCCCCACATCGACACCGGCGACTTCGTGATTGTGGTCAACGCGGGCAAGGTCCGCGTGACCGGGAACAAGGACACGGAGAAGAAGTACTACCGGCATTCGAACTACCCGGGCGGGCTGAAGACCACCACGCTGCGCGAGATGCGGCAGAAGCACCCTGAGCGCATCCTCGAGGCGGCGGTGTGGGGTATGCTGCCGCAGAGCAACCTGGGTCGACAGCAGCTGAAGAAGCTGAAGCTGTACGCCGGGCCGGAACATCCGCACGGAGCGCAGCAGCCAGTCGAGCTTCCCGTTGACGACACCGCGACGCGCGTCTAGGGTCCGGGTTCGAAGGAGTCACCATGAGCGAAGCAGTACGCAAGGATCAGTTCTTTTACGGTGTGGGTCGCCGCAAGTCGGCGGTGGCGCGGGTGCGTCTCTACCCCGGTGAAGGCGCCATCACGGTCAACGGCAAGCCGAGCCGCGAGTACTTCGGTGGTCGCGAATTGCACCAGACGACGATGACCGAGCCGATGCGAGCCACCGGCACCGCGGATCGATTCGATGTTGTCGTGACCGTGGTCGGCGGCGGCGTCAGCGGCCAGGCCGGCGCGGTGCGCCATGGCATCTCCCGCGCCCTGGTGCGGTTCGACGAAGAGCTTCGACCGACGCTGAAGTCGGGCAAGTTCCTGACCCGGGATGCACGGGCCAAGGAGCGCAAGAAGGTCGGTCTCAAGCGAGCCCGCAAGGCGCCGCAGTACACGAAGCGCTAGCTCTATCCACTCGGACCAACGCACGAACATCCAGCATGGCTTACCATGCTGGATGTTCGTGTATCTGCCCTGCTTCACTTCAGGTGACATCCCGCAGGAAACACGGCAGGCAGGACTCTCGCGCTATGAGCGAGGGTTCGATTCGTGGTGACTGATCGTGTATTGGTCGATGCGTGTGTAGGTGTCGAGTATCTCCTGACGTGTCGCGACGGCGAGGTCCAGATTCGGGCGGGGTGCCCAGGCAAGCCATGGCGAGGAGCGTGGCCCCGGTGTGACCGTCAGGAGGTTGCCGTATGCCTGATCCGCCAACATGGCCAGGGTTCGCGCGGCGATGGCGGCCAGCGCCGTCGGTGGGTGGGTGCCATCCGGGCCGACGACCGGCGCGATGCGGACGAGCCCCAGGCGCGGAAACAGGCGCATCAGAGCTGCCTCCGCCTCCCAGGTGTCGAGACTCCCTGCGGAGAGGTCCAGAGCGATAACCACGTCCCACTCTTCCGCGAAACGACGAATGTTGGCGACGTGGTTCAGGTGATTGCCGGGACGCGCGAGGACGTCGCCTGCATTGATCGCAAGCGCGATGTGCACCGGATGTTCCGCCGCGACACGACGTGCCATCTGGGCAATGCTTGCGCCCTGCGGGCGAGTCGGGGCAAGGGTGGGAAGGACCAGCGTTCGCAGCCCGTTGTGCGTCGCTGCATGGGTCAGGAAGTCGCAAAGCCGGCTGGCACGTTGGTCAGCCAGCAGACCGGAGTACTGAGCGGGCAGCCAGACACTGCGGACCCGAGCGGTGCCGATATGGTCGAGCTCCCGAGAATCGGGAGGACGCCATGTACGTCGCAGATCGAGGTCGATGCCGTAGATGCCGGCAAGCGCGGCTTGAGCCGGGGCAACGGTTGGATGTCCCAGGAAGTTAGTGTCCGAGCCGATGAGAACGGTCGGTCGCCGGAACGCCGGTCGACGCCCCGGGGTGGGGTTCCTGCTCATATCAGCCTCAACCTGGGCCGCGTAGCGGCAAGACAATCGTGAACGGATCGAGAGGCGCGACCGCGTCGGTCTGTGCATGCCAGTCTATCAAAGTCATCGCGGTCGGCTTGTGTCGCCGCGCAAGGTGGTAAATGCGGCTTCGACCGCAAGCTCTGCCGCGAGGCAGGCGCGCATCGTCGTTCCGGTGTCGCTCCGGGGTATGTCGTTGACCGTGCTTGCGAACGCGATGTCGCCGTCTGCGATCGTGTGAACCGGCGCGATCGAGCGAGCGAGACCATCGTGCATAGCGACGGTCATGCGGTGCAGCGCGTCGTGGTCGAGCGGCAGATCGGTCACACAGGCGAGGAGCGTCGTCGACACGCCGAGCGGCGGCGACGTTGGCGGCGAATCCAGCACGGCCATACGCGGATCGACCGCATCGGGACTCCACAGCGTTCCATAGGGGTTGGCGACGACGAACGCAGTCACCGCGCCTTCATCCAGTACGACCTGCCCGGAAATGAACCCTCCAATTCGCATGGCGTCCGGGCCGCCGATCGCGCCGAGGGTGGCACCGGTTCCCGCGCCAACCTGGCCCGTTTCAAGGCGGTCAATGCCGGCTGCGTTCGCTACCGCCGAGTAGCCATCGTCGGGTCCAGGCCAGGTGGCGCTGCCGATTGCCAGGTCAAAAATGACCGCGGCCGGGACGATCGGCACTGGGCCTGCCGGTGTCGGGAACCCTCGGCCATGTTCCCGGAGCCAACGCACCACGCCTTCGGCCGCCGCCAGTCCGAATGCGCTTCCACCCGTAAGCAGGATGGCGTCTGCACGCCGAACGATCCTGCCAGGGCCGAGGAGATCGAGTTCCCGGCTGCCCGACGCCGCGCCGCGAACATCCACGGCGGTGAGGGCCGGTCGGGCCAACCGGATCACCGTACAGCCGGTGCGGGCCGTCGTGTCGGTCCAATGTCCGACCTCGACCCCTGCCAATGGGCCAAAGGATGATGTCAGGATGTCCATCGGAGCTCGAGTCCAGGCATGGCGCGAAGGATGAGGCCGGGGAAATGCCGTTCGGCGGCGCGCAAGGCGGCATCGATGTCGTGTTCTTCCCAAAGATGGGTCAGGACCAGCGTTTGCGCCCCGGCAGCGGCGGCGAGCTGGGCGGCTTCCTGCGAGGTGAGGTGTCCTCTATCCTGAAACGGGATCTTGGCGGTACCCGAATCCGCGGCTTCCGCGAGCACCACCGCGGCACCGTCGATGAATGGGGCGAGGTCGGCAGCGGGTCCCGTGTCGGCCGTGTAGGCAAGGTCGCGAATACCGCCGGTACCGATGCGCATTGCCCAGCAGGGCACGAAATGCACGGTGGGGTGGAAGCTGCAGGTCAAGCTGCCAACGGTGACCTTGGCGTTCGGGTCGTACTCGCGCAGGTCGAACAGCTCGGTGAACCAGTCAATGCCGCTGTCCGGGGCATCGAACGCCTGGGCGATGCGACCCAGCATCGCGATGCCGTGTGGGGGAAGCCAGAGCGGTATTGGACGCGGCGCCGGTATCGGGTTGTAGGCGAGCGTGAATCGCAGCGAGACGATGTCCGCCAGATGGTCTGCGTGCAGGTGCGAGACCACGATGGCGTCGAGTGACCGATAGTCCACGTGCGTCCGCAATTGCAGGAGCGTCCCCGGTCCAATGTCGACCAGCAGAGAGGTCGCGCCCTCCTGTACCAGGTACGAGGAGCATCCCTGGCGCGTGCCGATCCCGGCAGCGCTACCTCCGAGGGTCGTGAGCTTCATGCCGATACCTCCAGTTCGGATTTGCTGTGGCCGTATCGTCTAAGTCTCGTGTCCGAGGATGTCCTGCAGGTGGTCCCGCCTGTTCCAGGAAAGACAACGGGTGCCCGCTCCGGTCACGAGAAACGAGGAGATGCTGCAGTTGTGCACCAAATATGGGACGAACGAGGTGGCGCGTGCTGAATCCATCCGGGCGACGAACGAGCCGATCACGCCGCCGTGGGTCACGACCACGACCCGTTGTCCTGGATGTCGGGCGACGATTCGACCGAGTCCGGCGTTGACGCGGGTGATGAAGCCGGTGCCCGATTCCCCATTTGGCCAGGATTCATCCGGATGCGCCTCGCCCTGGATGAGTGGGCGAAGGTGCGGGTGTGTCGCGATGGCCTCCCGTTCCGACCAACCTTCGAAATCGCCAAAGCCGAACTCCGCAATGTCGTCCTCGAACTCGGGCAGAAGCATCATGTGCTCACCAATTGCCGCCGCTGTCTGCCGGGCGCGCATCAGCGGGCTCGACACGAGGGCATCGCCATCGAGCTCCTGAACCGCCGCGCCGGTTCGGTGTGCCTGCTGGTGGCCCACCATGGTGAGAACGACATCCTTGCGTCCGACCAGCAGCCGGTCGACATTCGCCGCCGTCTGGCCGTGCCGGACGAGGATCAGCTCGGTTTCTGCGCCCTGGATCGGGTTGCGGAATGAGGCATAGTGCATTCCCGTCGGATCACGGCGATCCTGGTTGGCTGGCGTGCTGCTCGTGCTTCGCTGCGTAGTCACAGGCACTCCTGATTGGGCAGATCGCGCATCGCGGATTGCGCGCGTGGCATATGGCCCGTCCGTGGGCAATCATCTCCATGTGGAAGCGATAGGTGCGGTCGGCATCGCCATCCATCATCGCCTCCAGTGTCGCATGGGCGCGGTCGGTGTTGGTGCGTTCGTCGATGAGCCCGGTGCGGCGGGCGACTCGGTAGACGTGGGTGTCGACCGGGAGCGCAGGTTTGCCGAGCGCGAACAGGAGTACGCAGGCGGCTGTTTTCGGTCCGACACCATCGATCGACGTGAGCTCCTTCCTGGCGTCGTTGGTCGTCATGCCAGCGAGCGCGTCAAGCGTATAGGCGCCGTACCGGTCGTGGATTTCGGACAACGCGTTCTGGATGCGAGGCGCCTTGCGGTTGGCCAGACCACCGGTTCGAATCGCGTCAACTACCTCGTTCGCAGGCGCGTCGACCACGTCCTGCCAGCCGGGGAAGCGCTCTTTCAGCGACGCGAACGCACGGGCTGTGTTGGTGTCCGAGGTGTTCTGGCTGAGGATCGTGGAGACCAGCTCGGAGACCGGATTGCCGCTCGGCGTCAGTTTGCGTGGGCCATACATCTCGTCCAGGCCGGCTTCGATCGCCGCGAGGCGGGCTCGCGTCTGTGGGTCCATGACACCTTTCCTGCTTCGCGATGCGCCGGATATGAGGCGGACGTGGGTGCAGTGATTTTCCGCGATACGTCGTCGTCGACCGCCACGCGCATGAAATCCCGAAGACTTTCCACAACACCACGGCATCAGTCGTCATGTGCTACACTTCGTTGGTTTTATCGTATGCGATCGAGGTGCGCGACACACCGTGGCATTGACACCCACAACGATACACGCTGCAGAGCACACGCCCTCGGGTCCCGTCGGGACCACGGGGGCGTTTTTTCAGGATTGGGACCAATCATGGCGGGAGGAGATCGAATGAGCCAGCGTATCGTGCTTCGAGGCGGCAGGGTGATCGATCCGGCGAACGACGTCGATGAGATCCGTGACGTGGTGATCGAAGGGGACCGCATTGCCGATGCCGCCGAGGGTGACGCATCGAGTCACGAGGAACGCGTCATCGACGTTTCCGGGAGGCTGGTGACACCGGCGTGGGTGGATATGCATGTCCACCTCCGGGATCCGGGCTTTCCCGAGAAAGAAACGCTGGGGACCGGCGGACAGGCAGCGGTTGCCGGCGGGTTCGGCACGGTCGCGTGTATGCCCAATACCAGCCCGGCGCTCGATACGCCCGAGATCGTTCGCGAGCTCGTCGAACGATCGGAGCGGGAAGCCGCCTGCAAGGTGTTGCCGATTGCGACGATCACCAGGGGACGCAGCGGCGGGGCAGCGGTCGACTTCCAGGCGCTGGTGGAGGCGGGTGCGATCGGGTTTTCCGACGACGGCGACACCACCGCGGACAGCGCGATCATGCGGCAGGCGCTGGAGGCGTCGGTCGACCTCAACGTACCGGTCATCGTCCATTGTGAAGACAAGGCGCTGGCCAGCGGCGCCATGCACGAAGGTGAGGTCTCTCGCCGGCTCGGGATCGAGGGTATCCCTGCCGCGGCCGAGGAGATCATCATCGCGCGCGATCTCATGCTTGCGGAAATGACCGGTGGCTGGCTGCACGTGTGCCACGTGAGCACGCGTCGCGGCATCGAGCTGATTCATGATGCAAGGCAGCGCGGTGTCCGGGTCTCGTCGGAGGTCATGCCCCACCACATTGTGATGAGCGACGAATGGGTGGCTGGTACGCGGGTACTTCACAACACCTCCGCGCCGGCCAGTGAGCCACTGGCGCCGGCGCATCCCTACACGAAGGTCAACCCACCGCTGCGGCCCGTCGCCGACACGACCGGACTCCTGCAGGCGGTACGGGATGGCTGGTTCGACATCTTTGGTACCGATCACGCGCCGCACGCCGATCCGGAGAAGAACGGAGTGCCGTACCAGCAGGCGGCATTCGGCATGAGCGGACTCGAGTTCGCCTTTCCGGCTACCTGGGAGCTGGTCCGCGCCGGGCACATCGACGCTTCGGAGCTGGTGCGCCTGTGGACGGCGGCGCCTGCGACGCTCTTCGGGCTCGATCGCGGGACGTTGTCACCGGGCGCTGTCGCCGACGTGACGGTGTGGGATACGGAGACCGAGTGGACGGTCGGTCGCGATACCATACACAGCAAGAGTGCGAATACGCCGCTGATCGGCATGACCCTGCGAGGGCGCGCGGACACCACCTACATACGAGGAAAGGAAGCCTACAGTGCCTGATCGATACCAGCCGGCGCACGACGCGGCATTGGCCCTTGCCGACGGGCGCGTCTTTCGTGGCACGGGCTTCGGCGCGTCGACGGACGCCAGTGGCGAAGCGGTGTTCACGACGACGATGACCGGTTACCAGGAAGTGTGCACGGATCCGTCGTTTCGGGGACAGATCGTGTGCATGACCTATCCGCTCATCGGCAACTACGGTGTCAACGACGACGACAACGAGTCGCGTCAGCCCTGGATCGCCGGGCTGGTCGTGCGTGAGGCGAGCGAGCATCCATCCAACTGGCGGAGCAGCGGCTCGATCGACGCCTATCTGCAGGCAGCGGGGATTCCCGGCATTGCGGGAGTCGACACGCGAGCGTTGACACGACATATCCGCTCAGTTGGCGATACACGAGCGGCACTGGTCCACAACGCAGCGGGAATGACCGACGAAGAACTGGTGGAGCGCGCGCAGGCGGCGAAGTTGCCGGGCGAGCAGGATGTCGTCGGCGAGGTGCAGGGGCACGACCGCGAACAGTGGGGAGATGGTGACGGTCCTCACATCGTGGTCATTGACTGTGGGGTCAAGCGCAACATCATCCGATCGCTGGTGAAGCGCGGAGCTCGCGTCACCGTCGTGCCCTATGGCACCTTGTATGCCGAGATCGAGACACTCGACCCG
The DNA here is from genome assembly GCA_030430125.1 of Chloroflexia bacterium. GTDB lineage: Bacteria > Chloroflexota > Chloroflexia > Thermomicrobiales > UBA6265 > JACCVC01. The sequence continues at coordinate 21,610 of JAUIGA010000006.1, forward strand.
GATGGGGTGGTGGTATCGCCGGGTCCGGGCGATCCGGCGAACCTCGATGCCGGACTCGATGTCGTGCAGCATCTGTTGGACGACCAGCGCCCCTACTTTGGTATCTGCCTGGGGCATCAGCTGCTCGCGCGCGCGATCGGCGCGGAAACGACCAAGCTCAAGTTCGGGCATCGTGGTGGCAACCATCCGGTGCGCGACGAGGTGACCGGGCGCGTCTCGATCACCGCGCAGAACCACAGCTACATGGTCGATGGCGCTACATTCCCGGAAGGGCATGGCTGGTCGGTCGGGCTGGTGAACCTGAACGACGGGTCCGTCGAGGGCATTCGCCATCTGACCCAACCTGTACTGTCGGTCCAGTTCCATCCGGAAGCGGCGCCGGGTCCGGAAGACAACGGCTACCTGTTCGATCGATTCCTGAGCATGGTCGCCGACCGGAAGGCTCCGATCGGCTCATAGGGGCAGGCTCGCGGTAACTCCGCTTGTGCGCCGGAACGAGG
>JAUIGA010000007.1 GCA_030430125.1 Chloroflexia bacterium
GGCGCGGGAACCGGATCCTGTTTCCTGCGGCATATCGACCTGCCGGATTGGGCCTGACACGCGGTCAGGCAGGCTTCGGGATTTCCGGCAACGCCTCCACAACGTGGTCGTCGGTGTCATCGGTATCGCCGGATGGCGCCGACAGCCCATTGAGCGCCATCAGCGGGAACACGGCGACGGTGATTATGGCGGATCCGACGATGGCCGTGCCGACATCGGCGGGGATGTCTCCATCAGCAATGAACTCGTCCATCAACGTCGCGACCAGCGGCAGCTGGGTGGCGGCGACGAGTGCCAGCCGCAGGCGCATGCCGCGCTCGAACCGGCGATACCCGATCAGGACCGGCACACCGCGGATGATGAACGACGCCACGACCCCCAGCGGCAGGATGATCAAGGCGCGCGTGCTGTCGAGCAGCAGGTCGATCCGGAAATCGACACCGGTCATGACGAAGAAGATCGGGATGAAGACGCCGAACCCGATGGCCTCGAATTTGGTCTTCATCCATTCCATGACGTGACGCGACTGCCCACTGCTGGTGACATCGCCCAACTGTCCGATGATGAAGCCGCTGGCGAAGGCCCCGAGCAGGATGTCGAGATCGAACCTGGCGGCGAGGTAGACGAGACCGACCAGCAGCAGGACGGAGACGCGGACTGCGAACTGGGCGCTGGAGTCGAGCGTCTGGATGGCGATTCGGCGAATGCGGCTGTCGTGCTCGCTGTTGCCGATGCGCTTGCCGGCCATGAGCAACAACCCGACGACCGCGAGAAACAGCATCACCGCGAGCGCGGTGACGAAGCTGGCGCGGGTCTCGTTGAGGAGAAAGGCGATTGCCAGGACCGGCCCGAACTCGCCGACGGCGCCGATCGCGAGCACGTGACTGCCAAACCGGGTGTGGATGAGCCCGCTGTCCTGCATGATCGGCATGAGCGGACCGAGGGCGGTGGTGGCGATGGCGAAGGCGATCAGCATGGTCGAGCTGAGGTCGAGCTGATACAGGAGGAAGGCGAATCCGATCGCCAGCACGACCGATCCCACCCAGGTGGTGCCGGCGGTTCGGAGCGGAGCGCCGCTGATACCTTCGAAATCGATCTCGAAACCGGCGAGGAAGAAGAGGAAGATGACGCCAAATTCCTTGGCGATTTCCAGACCGGTGCTGTGATGGATGAAGTCGAGGATGTGCGGGCCGAGGATGATGCCGAGCAGGATCTCGACAATCACGACCGGGAAACGGACCCTGGGGATGATGTCGACAATGAGCGGCGCGATCGTCGCCGCGGCGAGCACCAGCAGCAACCCCCCGAATATCGCTTCGTCCATCCTGATCCCCCCGCGTTCCCCACAACGCCGCATCGCCGCGGTCCGGTGCTGCAAGCATACCCGGCGAGCGCCGCCGGTGTCTGGGTGCAGGAGGACGGATCAGTTGGGACCGGCGAACGTTGCCCACGCCTTCTCGGCGCGCTCGGGGGTCGCGGGGTCGTGGTCTTCGCAACTGATGCGGAGGGCGTCATCGCCGAACGCGGCGTCGACGAATCCGCAGTGGTGGGGACGCACGGCGTTGGGGTGGACATTCGGGTGGAAGAAGCGGCAGGTGACGCACATGCGGGAGACAGGGATTTCGCCGCGCACCTGCAGGGCACGGATCATCTTGCTGAGACCGCGCAGGAACGCGGCCTGCTCGCCTGGCGAGAGGACGTCGATGGCATCGAGCAGGAAGTCGCTCCAGCTGGCGGCTCGGGTGGCGACATCGTGACCGGTCGGCGTGAGGGTGATCGCCAGCGCGCGGGCATCGTCCGGCGCACGGGTCTTGCGGACCAGCTGCTTGTCGTCAAGGACGCGGACCGCCTCGCTGGTGGTGGCGGGGGTGATCGCCAGCGCGGACGCGATCTCCGAGAGTCGCATGCCGCGCTGGCTTCCGAACCGCAACAGCGCCAGGATCTGCCCCTGGGTGGGCGTTAACCCTTGCTCACTGGCCTCGACCCAGGCGTGGTGCCGGGTGGCGAGGCCGATCTTCGTCAGCCCGGTGACGATGTGGTGTCGCGCGCTGGCGGTCGAAATGGCCTCGTCGCGCGCAGGGGTGTCGTCCATGGCGGAAATTCCGTTTCGGTCGACGCGATCAGCCCGTGCGGCCCTGCTGGACCTCGAACGGCAGGCTGAGATCGCCGGACAAGATACTGTAGACATGATATACGCCGAGCGTCGGACGGGTGGTGTCGGAGGTATTGACCTCAAGATAGGCGGTGACCGCGTCGTAGGCAAACGACGTCTCGCCGTCGACGGCCGGTGCCGGGACGATCACGCGGAGGGTGTCGCCCTGCAACTGGACGTGATAGCCGGGCGAGTCGAGGTACAGCGGCATGCCGGGGCTGGTTGGGGGCAGGACTGTCGCGATCTCGGTGTCGCCGGTCTCCTTGACGGCCAGCCCAGCCGGGGCGCGATCGTCTTCGACGAGCACGACCCAGTGCGTGTGATAGACGACACCATCGTTGTCGTAGACGCCGTCGGCGCTCTCGTCCCACAGCGGTGTGTCGTCGAAGTCCGGGTGAGAGGTGATGACGAGGGCGAGAATCCCATCGGGTGAGGTGAACCCGGCCGCCGCCGGGGCAAGTGAGGTGGGGAAGACGTAGGCGAGCACGGGCGCGCCATCCATCTGGCCTCGCGCGTCGGGGATGGTGCCGCCCGCTTCGCCGGCGACCTGCATCTCGAAGACAAGCAGGTCGAGGTCGGCGTCGTGGAGGACGGCGGCATCCGCGATGTCGAGATCGGCGGTCGCTTCGGTTGGCGTGACGACCGGTGATGCGGAGGGCGTCTGGGCGGCGGCGGGGATCGCCATCGTGACGGTGGCGACCAGGACCGCAAGGGGCGCCGCCATGCGCCGCACCCACCCGGTTCGTCGGGGTGATGGCCTGGCGGGATGATTTCGGGCTGAATCGGTGGCGTACATCCTGGGAACCTCCTGTCGAGGCGCTGTTGGCGCCGTAAATATTTCGGACTACTAAGTAATATCAATCGATGAACCTGTAGTCAAGCGGCGGGTTCTGGCGGAGTCGCGAATCTCGCGTGGTCTGGTACACCCGGCACCTGGACTGTCGTGCGATACGGACACCCGGCCTGCTCACGCGTGTCACCGGACAACGGGGCGGGGGGCGGAACGATATTCGTCCTGAGCCGGAGCCGGTGCGCGGTTGGCGTCGGCGTCGTGCTGCCCCATGGCATCAGGAGATCGCTTGGTGTGATACGGACTTCGCGCGAATACTCGCTTCATCACGTACGGGAGGGGCTTGTCCCCTCCTTTGCCAAGGCCGGGACAAGCCCGGCCCGTACACGAATCGGAAACACCGCCTGATCACCCGAGTTTCGTATGAAGGGTTGACAGATTGGCGCTACCAGAGCCGATCGATCAAACTCGCCAGGCTTAGGAAGAGTTCGTGGTCGCTGCTTTCGACAGCGCCTTGTGCTTGAATGCTCAATTGTGGAGCTTCGTTTATGGCCCACAAGTATGTATGGGTGTCCAGGAGGTATCTCATGAAGATACAAGCGACTGTGAACGGCGCACAGCTTCAGTCGTCCTTCTCCGGAATATCAGGCAAGTAGGGTTCGAAGCCCTCGGGTATCTCATCGAAGTCATCAGCCATCCATATCTTTCCCTCCATGCTGCCAACGAGTCCGCGCTTCTTCCGAGGGGGGAGTTGCGTCGGCACGACGGTGAAGGTGCTGCCGTCGTCGCGGACGATGATCACCTCTTCGCCCCTGGCGGCTCTGGCAAGGAGGTCGGCAAGCTGATTCCTGGCCTGGTCGAGCGTCATCGTCGTCATGGCGGCGGTATGCACCTCGCCACCTTCCGGCCAGCGTGCCAATCAGCCCTTCATCGAGCCTGCGAGCATGCCCCGCACGAAGAAGCGTCCGAGCAGCACGTAGATGATCGCCGTCGGCAGCGCCGCGATCACCGCGCCGGCCATCAGCACGTTCCACTCGACCGCGAAGCCGCCGCTCAGGTTGTTCAATGCGACCGTCACGGGCTGATCGTTGGGATCGGTGATGACGACGAGGCCGAAGAGAAAGTCGTTCCAGATATTGGTGAACTGGAAGATGCCGACGACCACGAACGCGGGCAACGACAACGGCAGCATGATGCGCCAGAAGATGCCGATCACGCCGGCGCCGTCGACGCGGGCTGCCTCGAGAATCTCCCCGGGGATGTTGGTGAAGTAGTTGCGGAAGATGAGCGTGGTGAGGGGCAGGCCGTACACGACGTGGACCAGGATCAGGCCAGGCAGGGTGCCGTAGAGATTGATGTAGTCCAGGAATTGGATCAAAGGAATAAGGATCGACTGGTAGGGGATGAACATGCCGAACAGCAGCAGCGTGAACAGCACGTCGGACCCCCGGAACTTCCATTTCGACAGGAGGTAGCCGTTCACCGCGCCGATGAATCCCGAGAGGATCGTGGCGGGGATCGCGAGCATGAAGCTGGTTGCCAGGTTGGGACTGAGGCGATCCCAGGCCTGCTGGTAGCCGCCGCTATCGAGGGTGTCCGGCAGTCGCCACATCTGCGAGAGGCTGACGTCGGCGGCGGCCTTGAAACCGGTGATGACCATGACGTAGACGGGAATCAGGTAGACGATCATCGCCACCGTGAGGATGGCAATGATGGCGATGTTGGCGAGCCGGCCGCGGCGGGCGTCCGTGGTGGTGTCGATCCGCTGGGTCGCCATCGCTAGAGCTCCTTCAGCTGGCGCGCGAGGTAGGGCACGATGACGATGGAGACGAGCAGCAGCATCACGATCGACGCGGCCGCCCCGAGGTTGTAGCGGGTCGCGCGGAAGGTCTGCTCATACACGAAGATGCCCGGCACGTCGGTGGCGAACCCGGGGCCGGAGCCGGACATGGCGAAGATGAGGTCGAAGATCTTCAACGAGACGTGTCCGAGGATGATGAGAATGCTGATCGTGATCGGCCGCAGCAGCGGGATGATGATGTCGCGGTAGATGCGCCAGCCGCTGGCGCCGTCGACCTGCGCGGCCTCGCGGATGTCGTGGCTGATGGTGCCGAGTCCGGCGAGATACATCGCCATCGCGAACCCCGAGAGTTGCCAGGTGGCGGCGATCACCACCGGGATCATCGCCAGCGGGATGCCCAGCTGGGCCTTGATGCCATCGAGGAAGGGGAGCCACGCGCCGAGATCGCCCCACACCTCCGCGGTGGTGAGCCAGGCGGGCGAGAAGTCGGGCAGCCCCAGGGCGTTCAGCAACCAGTTGATGCCAAGGTTCTCGACGAGCAGGTTGATACCTGTCTCCGGGTTGAACAGCCAGCGCCAGGAGACACCGGTGACGATGAACGAAAGCGCGTAGGGGAAGAGAAAGACGTTGCGGAAGACCGAGCGCCCGAACACGCGCTGGTCGAGCAGCAGCGCGAGCGCCAGCCCCACGACGACCGCCGCGAGCAGGAAGAGGATGGTGAAGACGAAGGTGTTGCGCAGGTCGATCTGGAATCGGGTCGTGTTGAAGAGTCGATCGTAGACGCCAAGAACAGGGTCGGATATCGACAGGTCCCTGGACGCCGATCGCCAGTTCGAGATCGAGACCCACATGGTGGTGCCGATGAAGCCATAGACGAAGATCACGATGAGCAGGAGGCTGGGCGCAAGCAGAAGCTTCGGGATGAATCGCTCGCTGCTGAATCGCTGGTGCTTCGGCGATGTTTCGACTGTCGGAATGGGAATGTCTGCCACCCGTCTCCTCCCCCGGCATCCCTCGCGGCCAGTGTCGCGTGAGGTGAGCATCATGCAGGGGCGGTGACCATGTCGGGCCGCCCCTGCAATCATGTGCCATCGAGCGGGGCGGTCACCATGCAACCGCCCCATGGTGCGCTGACCGGTTATCCGGCGGCGGCGTCCTCGTCGGCGAAGACGAGCTCCTCCTGGTAGGTCGCGACATCGCGATCGGTGAGGAACAGCGTCGTGGCGTCGAAGATCGATTGTCGCCATTGCGGCGACGCGGCCGCGCCGTGGGCGTTCGACACGGTGACCGCTGCCTCGCTGAAGCCCGCGGCCGCCCACTGCATGTACTCGTTGAAGGTGGACGTATCGGCATCGGTGCGGGCCGGGATCGCGCCCTTGTCCGGCGCGAAGGCGGCCTGTGCCTCGGCGGAGCCGACGGTCTTCAGCCAATTCTCGGCGTTGACCGGGTGCGGCGCGCCGACCGGCAGGGTGAAGCCGTCCATCACGGCGACGAAGCCGGCGGCGGTACCGGGATGCGCGACCCAGCCGATGGTGTCCTGGGCCTCTCGGGAGACGGCATGGCCCCACGCCCAGTCGCCCATCGACGTGAATGCCGCCGTGCCGTCGATGACGAGGTCCATCGCCCCGTCCCAGGTGAGGGAGGGGTGGTTATCGTTCACGTTGTCGAGCATCTGGCCGAACTGCTCGATCGCCTCGGTGACGAGGGCATCGTCCCACGCGGTGGAGCCGTCCCAGAGCCCGCCGTAGGCCTCGGGGCCGAGGTGGCCGAGGAGGATGTTCTCGAAGAGCTGGGGCGCCGCGAACGTGTCCTGGCTGCCGAGCGCGAGCGACGCGATGCCGGCCTCGCCGAGGGCCGCCGAGATTTCCAGGTACTGGTCGACGGTCAGCTCGTCGCCGACCTCCAGCCCGTTATCGGCGATCACCTGCCTGTTGTAGAACATCACGTTGCCGCGATGGACCCCGACCGGCACGAGGTACTGCTCGCCATCGAAGGTGAGCTGGTCCACGAGTCCTTGCGGGAAGACGTCGGCCCACCCCTCGGATTCATAGAGCGCGGTGATCGGCTCGGTGTACCCCGGCTCGACATAGAGGCTCCACAGCTCCGCGCCGTGGTGACTCTGCCAGGAGTCGGGCGGTTCGCCGCCGGAGAGGCGGGTCTGCAGCGCGACCTGGGCGTTGGAGCCGGCGCCACCGGCCACGGCGGCATTGACGATCTCTACATCCGGCCATTGGGCCGAGAAGGCATCGAAGAGCTGCTGGAGCCCAGCGGCCTCGCCGCCGGTGGTCCACCAGGAGAAGATCTCGAGTTGATCCTCGGCGTCGCCGGCAGGGGTGGCGTCCTGGGCGCTGGCGCGCAGCCACGGGGCGGTCGCGACGAGGGCGGCACTGCCGCCGGCGAATGCGCGTCGGTTCAGGGAAAAGCGGGAAATTCGTCGTGTCGCTGTCACCTGGTGCCTCCTGTTGCAAACCAACCGTGCGCGGTGGCCGAAGTCGCGTGCCGGGGCTACGGGGAACGGGCAGGAGCGTGGTTCGGTCGTGCTGTGGGAGCGTTCCCGTGACGATGCGAGTTCACCTCATGCGCGGTCCTTGATCGGGAGCCCGGGCGCGCGAAATGCCATGTAACGGTCCCCGACATTATCCACCTTCACCCGTCCCCGCGCAATTTCGTGCAGCACCCGCGCGCGTCACGGAGGATGCTGGCAGAATGTCCCGGACGGTGTGGCACCGGCTTCACCTGGTGTTGGGAGGGCAATGTGTCGCGTGGCGTGCTGGCATCGGTGGCGGCGTCCGTGCTGTTCAGCGTGCTGTTTTGGTATGTGACGCTGCTGGATCCGCTGACCGGCGAGGAGATATTCGGCTGGCGCATGCTGTTCAACGCGCCGGTCATCACCCTGTTGGTGCTGGCGACCGGAGAATGGCGCCTGGTGCGGGCGACGGTGGCGCGCGTACGGGAGTCGCCCGCGCTCGCGGCCGGCATGGGTGCCTGCGCCACGTTGATCGGCGCGCAGCTCTGGATCTTCGTGTGGGGACCGGTCCACGGCTACGCGCTGGAGGTGTCGCTCGGTTTTTTCCTGATGCCGCTGACGCTGGTGGTGATCGGGCGGGTGGTCTTCGACGAGCGCCTGACGCGTCCCCAGCTCGTCGCGGCGCTGCTGGCCGCCGCCGGTGTCGCCAACGAGTTGTTGCGCGTCGGGTGGCCGTCGTGGGTGACGGCCCTGGTGGCGATCGGGTATCCGCTCTATTTCACGTTGCGGCGGCGTTTGCGCATCGACCATCAGGGGGGAGTCTGGATCGAGATGCACCTGGTCGTGCCGGTGGCGGTGTGGGCCATCCTGGCCGGTCCGCATGGGATCGGGTCACTGGGCGAGCGACCGGCGCTGCTTTGGCTGATACCGGGGTTGGGTGTCATCAGCGCGCTCGGACTGTCGCTGCACTTCCTTTCCAGCCGGCTGTTGCCGTTCGGGTTGTTCGGGTTGCTGATCTACCTCGAACCGGTGCTGCTGGTGCTGGTGGCGCTGGCGCTGGGCGAGCGGATCGCGCCGGACCAGTGGCTGACCTACATTCCGATCTGGGCGGCGGTCGGGGTGCTGTTCCTCGAAGGGGTGGCGCGGATGGTCGCCGGGCGACGGGTCGTGGTCTCCGCCGTTGCGAGTGACGAACTGGCCGAGGGGAGATGATCGGGCGGGAGCGGTCGCCGCGGGATGGGTCCGGATTGCCATTGTTGGGTGTGTGGCGAAGGCGATCTGGTGGGCCCGCCCCTCGTGGGCGGGCTGGTCCTCGCCGGATGGTCACGATAGGTGAAGACGATGTCCGCGGGGGACGTTGCCAGACCCCTTGCCTCGCGCCCGGGCACGAGGCAAGGGCCCACCGGGTGTCGATCATCGGAGGTCCGATTTGCCCCTGCCAGGTGGGCCCGCCCCTTGTGGGCGGGCTCGTCATCCCCGTCAGGACACGATCTCCGCTATCCCATGTGCGCGGATCGTCGCCAGATCCCATGCCTCGCGCCCGGGGACCCTGCGACGGAGTGTGTCCTGAGTGGTCATGCCGCAAGACGGCACCACCGCGCATGAAACGCCAGCGCGAGCCGCCCCTGTGGCGGCTCGCGCTGGCCCTTCATGGCAGCATGTCGACGGATGGGCGGGCGTGTACCCACCACCTGAAGTGCATGTCCTCAATGGCAGGCTATTCGGAATCCTCGCTTGACTCCAATGGAATCCACCCGGATATCAAAATTCGGGCCTACGGGTGTTTCGGCTTTTTCTTGAGGGCGGTGCGGCGCAACGCGGCGTCCTCCCAGTCGCGCAACCCCGGCACCACGACCGGCATGTGGGCGGGCTCCTGGGGAAGTCCGATCAGGAAGGCGACCATCGCGTCGATCGAGACCCTTGGGTCGCCGAAGGTGAAGACGTGGTCGTTGACTCGGTCGAGCATCGTCGCGTCGTACGGGCCGCGCATGCAGCAGTGGATGACGCGAGCGCCCTCTGGCGCGGCGGCGATGGCGCGATTGGCGATCTCGATCTGTTGCCGGTTGTCGGACGCATCCCGCGTCATCAGGATGAGCGTCGTCGCCCGCTTCGCTGAGGCGATCGCCCCTTCGATCTCCGCTACGGTTGGCTCGTCGCCGAGGGTGGAAATGGCGGCGTTCGGCAGGTTCATCGAGACGGCGGCGTGCAGCACCCCCGTACGGTTGACCGGGTCGGCGGCCTCGTTGGTGCGGTACCGCTGAAAGTCGATGAAGATGGTGCCCTGTTCGTCGGCAATCGGCCGAAACGGCTTCGGCCCGACGTGCGCGATCGTGCGCAGGGCGACATCGAAGGCGATGGTGGACCGGTTGCTGTCGCGTTCAGGCAATGCCTGCGGCTCGCCGGTAATGGCGTAGCGGCGGCGCAGCTCGTCGATGCGATCGGCCGACGCCTCCACGATCCCCAGAGGGATGCGGCCGGACTCCACCGCGTCGCGCAACGCCTCGAAGCGAACCACTTGGTCGGCGATTGGCTCATTCGCCTCCAGCATGGCCACTCCCGCCAGCTTGGCGAGGATGGTCGATTCCGCCAGGCCGAACTCCTCGCTGACCGCGCGCATGTCCATGGCGTCGGTGAAGATCACGCCCGTGAACCCCAGCTCGCCGCGCAGGAGGTCGGTAAGGATGGCGGGCGAGAGCGTGGCGGGCAGCCCAGGGTCGAGCGTGGGAAAGATGATGTGCGCCGACATCACGGCGGGCACGCCCAGCTTGACCGCTGCCCGGAACGGCGCCAGCTCGATCGACTCGAACCGCTCGCGATCGCCGGGGATGGACGGCAGGCCGAAGTGGGAGTCGATGCTGGTGTCGCCGTGTCCGGGGAAGTGTTTGACGGTGGTGACGACGCGCGTCGCCTCGTGGCCGCGATAGAACCACTGCAATTGCTCCGCGACGCGCTCGGGCGAATCCCCGAACGACCGGGTGCGGATCACCGGGTTGGCGGGGTTGTTGTTGACATCGACGGAGGGGGCGAAGTTGACGTTGATGCCGACCTCGCGCAGCTGCATAGCGGTCAGGGTCGACGCGAGGAGCGTGTCGCCGGGGTTGGTCGCGGCGCCGAGGGCCATTGGACCCGGCGGGGTGACGAAGTCGTTGGAGAACCGGCTGACGATGCCGCCTTCCTGGTCGGCGGCGATCAGCAGCGGGGGCATGCCCAGCATCTTCGCTTCGGCCTGGAGCTTGGCGGTGAGGGCGTGGATCTGCTCGCGGCTGGTGATGTTCTGCGAGAAGAACAGGACGCCGCCGGGACGGATCTCCCGGAACGCCTCACGGGCGTCGTCGGTGAACGCCGGGCCGTCGAATCGGAACATCAGGTTTTGGCCGATCAGCTCGGCGCCGGTCATGGGCATGGGAAACAGCTCCTGCAGGTACCAATCCATCCGTAGCGTCCGGCCCCGTGTAGGCCCTCGCACGAGACGCCATTTAATGGCGTCATTCTGAGCCGGTGGAGGCGCTTGCGCCGACATCGTGTCGAAGAATCCCCGCGCGAAGCGCTCGGCCGCGAACGCGGCCGCATCGCTGGTTGTGTCAAGAATCGAATACTGTCTTCCACCGAGCCCTCTTGCGGCTTCGCCGGGGGACCCTTCGACACGGCTACGGCGCTCAAGCGTCTTGCCGGCTCAGGGTGACGGGGATTTGGCTGGGTATCAGACATCAAAGAGCCCTGATGCCCACAAGGCCCTCCCCAATCGGCTTGGCGGTTATTCCGATGGCAACTCTGCCTCGCCACGGATATAGCGCACGAAGGCTGCGGCGCCGGCCGGCTGGTCGGTCTCCGGTAGCGTGTTCATGTAGTTGATCATGGCACTGGCGACGATCACCCCGTCGGCATGCTGGCCGACCTGCCGGGCGTGTTCCGGTGTCGAAATGCCGAATCCGACGATCAGCGGCAGGTCCGTGTGCTGCCGAATGCGGTCGAGATAGTCGCCCAGCCCCTCCGCGATCGAATCCCGCGCGCCGGTGACGCCCTTGACCGAGACGCAATAGACGAAGCCGCTGCCGTGCTCGCCGACGAGGTCCAGCCTCTGGTCCGTGCTGGTTGGGGCGACCATGAAGATGAGGTCGCGACCGTGTTCGCGGCAGGGTTCGAGCATGCGGTCGGACTCCTCGATCGGGAGATCCGGGACGATGAAGCCGTCGACGCCGGCGCGGGCGCAGTCGGCGACGTAGCGCTCGATCCCGTATTTGATCACCGGGTTGACGTAGCCCATCAGCATGATCGGCACCGTCACGCCCGCCTCCCGTAGACGCGCCACGAGCGCGATGCAGTCCGTGAGGGAGGTGCCGTTGGCGAGGGCGACCTGGCTGGTGTGCTGCACGGTCGGGCCGTCGGCGATCGGGTCGGAGAAGGGGATACCGATCTCGAAACCGTCGGCGCCGGCCTCGACCATGGCGAGGATGGTCGCCTCGCAGGTTTCCATCGTCGGGTAGCCGGCGGTGACGAAGGGCAGCAGCGCGCTGCGGCCGTCCTCGTGGATCGCATCGAGCGTGTCGCGGATGCGGCTGGGGATCGGGGTTGTCGTGGTCATGAAGCGGCTCCGGTTTCCCCGTGCAGTTGAGCGCGGGGCGACAGGTCGGGTGCGGTTTTGGCCGTCACAGGGAAACGCCGAGGGCCTCGGCGACGGTGTGCATGTCCTTGTCACCACGACCGGAGAGGTTGACGAGCAACGTCTCGTTGGGCGACATCCGTTTCGCCATCTGCGCGGCGTGGTAGATGGCGTGGCTGGACTCCAGCGCCGGGATGATGCCCTCGGTGCGGCAGAGCAGCTTGAACCCCTCCAGCGCCTCCTCGTCGGTGACGGAGACGAAGTCTGCGCGGCCGGTCGATTTGAGATAGGACAGCTCCGGGCCGACACCGGGGTAGTCGAGTCCGGCCGAGATCGAGTGCGTCTCGAGGATTTGACCGTTTTCGTCCTCCAGGATGTAGGACCACGAGCCGTGCAGGACTCCCTCCTCGCCGGCGACGAGGGTGGCGGCGTGCTGGCCGGTGTCGAGGCCGTGACCCCCCGCCTCGACACCGATGATCTCGACGTCGGTGTCCGGAATGAAGGCGTGGAACAGTCCCATCGCGTTGGAGCCACCGCCGACACAGGCGGTGATCGCCGATGGCAGCGCGCCGGTGATGTCGAGTACCTGCTGGCGCGCCTCGCGGCCAATCACGGACTGGAAGTCGCGGACCATCATCGGGTAGGGGTGCATGCCGGCGACGGTGCCGAAGATGTAGTAGGTCTCGTCGACGTTGGTGACCCAGTCGCGGATCGCCTCGTTGATGGCGTCCTTGAGGGTCTTCGAGCCGGAGGTGACCGGGATCACCTCGGCGCCGAGCAAGCGCATGCGGAAGACGTTGAGCGACTGCCGGTGGACGTCGACCTCGCCCATGTAGACGATGCAGTCGAGCCCGAGCAGGGCGCAGGCAGTGGCGGTGGCGACGCCGTGTTGGCCGGCGCCGGTCTCGGCGATGATGCGCTGCTTGCCCATGCGCTTCGCCAGCAGGGCCTGGCCGAGGGCGTTGTTGATCTTGTGGGCGCCGGTGTGGGCGAGATCCTCGCGCTTGAGAAAGACGCGCGGGCCGTTGCCGCCGGAGACTTCCGCGGCGAACCGGGTTGCCTCGTACAGCGGGGTCGGCCGGCCGACGTAGCTGGCGGCGAGGCGGTCGATCTCGGCCTGGAAGGCGGCGTCGGCCTTCGCCTCCTCGTAGGCGGTGACGAGCTCGCCGATGGCGGGCATGAGGGTTTCCGGCGCGAAGGTGCCGCCGAAGCGCCCGAAGTTGCCGTGCTCGTCGGGGAGTGCGTAGTTGACGAAGGTCTCGGATTCCATCATGCGTGCCACGGGCGGTGCTCCGGTCGGGTGCGAACAATGCCTGAGGCAATGCTAGCAGCATCGCCGGTGTCGCGGAACACATCCGGTTCGTGGAGGGCAACGCTCGATCAGGTTCCGAAGATTTGCCCGGTTGGTGGGGACATCCCCCAACGCGAACGTGGTGTTGACTGCGTGGGGCAGCGCGGTGACGTGCGTCAGGATTATGATGCGGCAATCGTTCGCGAGCGGCCGCCGCCAATTCCTTGAACCGGACGCAAGGAGTGACGGGACTCCGTCTCGGTGGAGTCCATCCAGCAAGGAGAAATGGTGTCGTGTGTGTGCTTCAGGGGATCGTCGCGTTATTGTTGCCGCCGCTGGCGGTGCTGTGGAAACGGGGGCTCGGCTCGTCGTTTGTGCTGAGCATCATCTTGACGATCCTGGGCTATGTACCCGGACTTGTCTACGCGCTCTACGTCGTCATCACCGATCGGGATTGATACAGAATTCAGTTGCTCACTCGAAAGACAACCCGTAGCGGCCGACCCTGTGGCGTCCTCGACGCACGGCCGTTCCCGTCACCCGTGTTGGCGGTCTGGAGCGAGGCGCAGAAAGCGAAGGCAGGCATCGACACGTTCGAAGAGGCGCGGGCCGCGAGCGATCTCCCGCGGGGAGAGTCCGGTGATGCTGGTGACGCCGTGGACGATATGCCAGACCGTCGAGCTCATCATGAGCATCATCGGCAGGGTGATGACGGGCAGGCCGAGGGCCGTCATGCGCGCCAGTTCGTCGTTGAAGGCTGGCGTGCCGGCTGGACTTGTGACGACCATGCGTGCCAGCGCGAAGTTCAGCGCCGCCGAGACGAGCAGCGCGCCGGCCCAGGCGAGGGTGGCACGGGTCATCAGGCGTTGCCATTGGTCGCCGCTGTCGTGGGTTGCCAGCGCGTCGTGGACCCGTTCAGTATCGACCACCTTGTCGACCAGCAGCTCGACCAGCGGCGTGCGGGTGCGACTGCTGACGAGGATCGCGAGGCCGAAGGCAAGCGGCACCGACGCCTCCTTGACGGCCAGCCACCACGGGTCGTTGGCCAGCGCGCCGACACCGGCGGTGAGGAGGACGGAGAGGAGCCCGACGGCGGGCGTGATGCCGATGGCGGCATGACGCAGCATCTGGATCGCCATGAAGGCGATGGGAAACGCGAGCGCGATGAGCAGCACGAGGCGGGCGTCGAGCGAGGTGACATCGCCGAGCCGTGTCAGGATGAGGTAGGGGATCACCAGCGTGATCGCCAGCTTCAGCATCGGGTCGCTCCATCGGATACCGGTGGGACACGGGGATCCCGCGACGGACGTTGCCCCGGCCAGGTTTCAGGATAGCGGATTTGCCGCGGCTTGCGGGTGCGGATTGGGCAACGTCGCCTCGGCCTCGAGCCGGTCGATGGTGGTCGCCAGCCAGTCACGATCGGCCCGCCGCACAGCCACGATGTGGTCGACGGCGAGATCGAGGTTGAGCTTGCCACCGTGTGGTGGCGGCATCGGCTGGTTGGCGATCAGGGTGTCGAGCTGTGCGAGACGTCGCCGGAGCGCGGCGATCGCTTCGGCGCGAGGCAAGTGGTTCATGAACATCAGGCCGATGTCGCCGGCGAAGGCCGGGGCCTCGACCGTGGCAAGATTCGTGGCGAGGAGATCGTGAAACAGCGCGCGACCCGGCTCGGTGATCGAATAAACCTTGCGAGGCGGCCGGTTGCCGACCTGGGCGATCTCGATTTCGATCATGCCGGCGGCGTGGAGGCGGTCGAGCTGGGCGTAGGCGGTCGCCTTTTTCATGTCGGCGACGCGGCAGAGCCGGTTTTCGATGAAGTCGTTGATCTGGTAGCCGTGCTGGCTCTGGGTGGTGAGGACTCCGAGCAGCAGCAAGGCGCGCTCGTCCCAGGTGGTGGTCTTCGGCACCGCGAACCTTCCTTTCCTGTCGCCAGTATAGCCCATTAGTCATACTTGACTAATCAAGATTCTGGACCTACTATGGTCCTGTGATGAATAGTCACGAATGACTAGTCAGCTTGGCGTAACGATCGGAAAGGACCGCGTCTACCCATGTTCCTCGCCCTGCGTGAGATCCGACACGCCAAACTGCGCTTCGCGCTGATCGCCGGCGTCATCGTGCTCGTGTCGAGTCTTGTGTTCATCCTGTCCGGGCTCGCCAACGGGCTGAGCGCCGGCAACACCGCCGCCATCGATGCCATGCCCGTCGACGGCATGGTTGTCAGCGCCGGCAGCGACTACCTGCTCGACCGATCGACGGTATCCGCCGGCGTGGCGAAGGACATCGCCGGGATCGATGGCATCGATTCAGCGGAGCCGCTCGGCGTCTCCTCGGCCAACATCACCGCCAGCGCCAGCGACACGGTCATCGGGGTGTCCTTCTTCGGCATCGTGCCTGAGGGCATGATCCAGCCCGATGTCACCCGGGGCGAGGGGTTTGCCGGGCACGAAGGCGGCGTCGTCATCGACGAAACGTTGACCGAGGACGGTATCGGGTTGGGCGACACGTTCCTGACCGAGCCGGGCGGCATCGAGCTGACCGTCGTCGGCGTCACCACCGACCGTACGTATCGTCTGCGACCTTCAATCTATATGCCGCTCGATCTGTGGCGGCAGCTGCAGCCGGTGCAGGAGGGAGCCGCGCCCGACGCGGTGAGCGCCATAGTCGTGCGGGGCGATCAGGCTGCGATCGATTCCATTCCCGACGTGGCACCGGACACGATGGTCGGCAGCACAACGCAGGTCGCCGGCCACATCCCCGGCGAGGCGGAACAGAATGGCACGCTGATGCTGATCCAGGTCTTCCTGGTGGTGATCGCGGCGGGGATTATCGCCGCATTCTTCTACATCATTACCCTGCAGAAGCTGCCCGAGCTTGGCGTGATGAAGGCGATCGGCACTGGCACCGGCTACCTGGTCAGGACGCTGATCGCCCAGGTGCTGGCAATCGCGGTGGTGGGCATCCTGCTCGGCATTTCGGTCGCGGACACGCTGGCGCTGGTGATCGGCAACGCAGTGCCCTACAGCATCACGGTGCAGCGCATGGCGCTCTTCGGGGGCATTCTGCTGCTCGTCGCGATCGGGGGCACGGTGCTGTCTCTGGCGCGCATCGCCCGCGTCGACCCACTCGACGCCATCAACAAGGCCGGGTAGCGCCGCGGTGGCGATTCCGGTGCCTCGACGCTGCGCCCGGCACCTGCGCCGCTCCCTCTCGACCTGAACCCCTTCCCACAAGACTGTCAGAAAGGTCGAACCCCATGACGACACCCGTTCTTGAGCTCACCAACATCAGCAAGCGATTCGGCGAGGGCGAAGCTCGGGTCGACGCGCTCTCGGCGGTTTCGCTGCGTGTGGTGCGCGGCGAGCTGGTCGCCCTGATCGGCCCGTCCGGGTCCGGCAAGTCGACGCTCGTGTCGATCGCCGGGGCATTGCTGACGCCGAGCGAGGGTCGGCTCTATCTCAACGGCGAGGACATCACGGACAGCCCCGGCCAGCAGCGAGCGCGGCTCCGGCTGCGAGAGATTGGCTTCATCTTCCAGGGATCGAACCTGATCTCGTATCTCACCGGCCGGGAACAACTGCTGTTCATTGCTGACCTGATCGGCCTCCCGAACGGTGACGCCCGGCGGCAGGCGTATCGGCTGCTGGACGAGCTCGGCATGGCGCGGCGCGCGGATCACTACCCCGAAGAGCTATCCGGTGGCGAGCGGCAGCGGATCGCGATCGCACGTGCGCTCATGAACGACCCGGCGCTGATCCTCGCGGATGAACCGACGGCCAGTCTCGATTCTCGGCGGGGCCGAGCGGTGGTCGAGTTGCTGGCGCGGGAGGTGCACGAGCGCGACAAGGCGGCAGTGCTGGTCACGCACGACGAGCGTTTGCTCGATCTTTGCGACCGGGTGGTGCATATCGCTGACGGGCGGCTGACCGGGATGCCGGTGGGAGCGGGATCCGCCGCGATGTGATGTGGGGCGCCGGCGGGTCAATCCGCCGGTGCCGACGCCGTCCAGATGGTCCAGAAATCGACCTCGTCGATTGGGAACGCGTCGCCGATCCTGGCAGCGATGTGGTCGGTGAGATCAGCGAGCTCGTCGTCATCCAGCGCGTGGAGGATGGAGCGGCCGGTGCGAGCGAGGAGATCCTCGCGAACCTCGTCGGCCGAAAGGTACCGGCGGCGCGGCTCGGCGAGCGTGGTGACGGCGATATTCGCGAATCCGGCTGCGGCGAGCGCGCCGGTGACGCCGTCGGTGGCGGGACGCCGCTCGCGCTCGATGTCGAGAAGACGTGGGTAGCGATCGAAAAACCAGCCGCGCAGGTGTTCCGGCGACGCCGGCTGCAGGACATCCTCGATGGTGCGGTCCTGCACGATGATCGTCCCGCCCGGCGCGAGGATGCGTCGCGCTTCAATGAACACTGGCGCGAGGTCGGGCAGGTGGTGGATGACCGCGCGGGAGAAGACGATGTCGGCCGAGCCCGCCGCAAGGCCGGTCGCGGCGGCATCGCCCTCGACGACATCGATCTCCGGGATGTTCGCGCACGCCGCGCGAGCGTCGGCGACCATCCGGGACGAAAAGTCGACACCTGTGACCGACGCCGCGCCGAGCTCGGCCCAGGCGCGGCTGTAGATGCCGCCGCCGCAGCCGATATCGGCGACGCGCTTTCCGGCAGGGTTGACGATGGCGCGCATCGAGCGGCGCCACCGGTCATGTGCCCGCCGCGAGGCGTAGGTGTTGCGGATCGCGTCGTTGTGGAAATCGATGGTCATGGCGGTGGCGGACTTTCTGCGGCGTACGGTGGACGCCCCGGCGGGCGCAGATCGTGGCGACCCAACGAGGTTCATGGGGGCGGGGCTCGTCCCCGCCCGTACACGAGAGTCGGTCTCCGGGGCCGCGTGGCAACCGCCGTTCGAACCCGACCTGGCGCAATGGCAGCCCTATGAGACGGGAGATGCGGCGCGGGCGCGGCTGGCTTCGTCGTTCCAGTGCTCAACCTGCGCCGGGTAATACTCGTCCCAGTCGGCGAACGGCTCACCGGTGTGGGTGGCGACGAGGCGGTCCAGATAGTACTCCCAGCCGGCGCCATAGCTGGCGGTGCCTTCGTCGTCGAGCCCGATCGACTGACGGAAGACGAGCGTGGTGACGCCGCCGGCCTCCGAGAGGTCGAGGCGCATGCGCCAGCCGCCTTCTCCTTGAAAAGTCTCCACATCAAGCAGGCGCGGCGCCTCGCACTGGTGAATGAGAACCTCTTCCGGCTGCACGTTGTCCCCCTCGGCGGTCATGAGGAAGGTGACACGCTTGCCGACCCCGGCATCACCCGACCAGGTACCGATCCAGCGGTTCATGCGTTCGGGCTCGACGATGCTCTTCCAGACGTCCTTGATGGGCGCGTTGAAGGTCCGCTCGACGACGATGTCGTGGCCGGCGTGCGAGGGGACGATGCGACCGGTAGCCGGGATGCTCATGCAGGTTGCTCCTCTGAATCGCCGTTGCGACGGCGGGCGAAGGGATCGGGTGTGGACGTCTGGCGTTCCTCGCGTTCTCGCTCGCGGCGCGTGCGAAAGACCTCGGTTTCGAGGGCGTCGAACCGGCGCTCCCAGCGGTCCCGGAACTGGATCAGCCAGGTGTCGAGCTCGGCCAGGGGCGCAGGCTCGATGCGGTAGACGCGCCGTCGCCCCGACGGGGTGACCGCCACGAGTCCGGCCTCGCGCAGGACGCGGAGATGGCGGCTGACGGCCGGCCGGCTGATGGGAAATCGGCGTGCGATCTCGCCCGCGGTGAGTGGCCGGTCGTTCAGGGCCTCCAGGATGTCGCGCCGTACCGGGTCGGCGAGGGCTGCCAATGTATCCATGCCAAAAGTGTAACCGATGTGTTACGTATTTGGCAACCAGCAGGGGTGCGTGGCATGCGATACCCGTGTGGGCTGCCGGGAGCGTTGGTTCCGTGGCAGGATTTGGGGAGCGATGCGCCTCTTGCGGTGGGAGCGACCAGTTTGGAACAGGATCAGCGACGCGATATCGAGAACCGGGCCGACATCGAACGGCTGGTGGAGACGTTTTACACCCGGGCGATGGCCGATGTGGTGCTCGGGCCGATCTTCATCGACGTGGCGCGGCTCGACCTGCCCGCGCACATGCCGATCATGTGCGATTTCTGGGAGAACATCCTGTTCGGCGCGCGGAAATACCCCGGTGGCATGATGATGAAGCACATCCTGCTACACCGGCAGACCGCGCTCGCCCCGCACCACTTCCAGCGCTGGCTGGATGCCTGGGTGGAGACGGTCGACGATCTGTACGCGGGGGAACGGGCGAACGTGGCGAAGGTCCACGCCAGCCGCGTGGCGGTGGCGATGGCGGCCCGATTCGAGCAGATGCCCGGTGGGCCGCCGGTCGCCGCGCCCCCGCCATATCTGTGGCAGGAGCGATGAGGCGCTACAGGGCGGCCGGGTAGCCCGAGGCGGCCCACAGCAGCCCGTCCTCGGTGATGTTGTGGTCGTGGATGTTCGCCCCGGGAACACCGCCGATCTGCCGGGCCTCGTTCTCAAGCGGGCCGGCGACCATGTTCTGCTCCCGCAGCCAGGCGAACTGCTCCATGACCTGATCCTCGGATACCCCGTGCTCATTGGCGATGTGCTCGACATCGACCGTGCCTTCGTTGGTCGTGTGCTTGTGATGGAAGGCCTTGCCCAGCGACACGCGAATCCGGTGTGCAAGCGATTCATCCGACATCGTTCAATTCTCCCTGTCTCGATCACGTCGTTTCGGGTGGTTGCAGGATAGCACGGCTGGATTCTGGCGGGAATTGCATCCCGGCGGGGATATCACGTTCGTCGGCACTCCCGACGGGAGGATGGCGCTTGCGTGGGGCTCTTCGTGCCAGGATACGGCGACGCGCTCAGGTACCGCTCGACAGCTGCGCGACCGATTTGCGCAACGCCTCGATCTCGTCGTCGTTGATGGTGTGACCCATCCCGTCGTAGCGACGGTAGTCGACGGTGGCGCCGGCGGCCTCGAAGAGCTTCGCGGATTCCTCCGCACGATCGATGGGGATGTGGCTGTCGCGGTCGCCACAGCCGATGAAAACATGGAGTCCCGCACGCGAGCCATCGACGGCACGCGTCTCACCCTCGGGACCCATGACCCCGCCGCTGAGCGCGCCGACGAGGGCAGGCCGGTGTTTGCCGACCAGGGCATGCTCCAGCGCGAGACAGGCGCCTTGCGAGAAGCCGATCACGCCGACCGCGGCGGGGTCAATGCCGGCGTCGACGACGGATTGCACGAGCGCGTCGATGGTGTCCAGCGCATTCGTGCGGTGCGGCTCGTTGGTGGAGAACGGCTGCATGAACGGCAGCGGGTACCAGGTGTTGCCCGGCGCCTGTGGCGCAAGCCAGGCGACGCGATCCTTGCCGTCATCCAGCATCCGGGTGAGCCCCATGATGCTGTCGGCGGTGGCGCCGCGGCCGTGGACGAGGATCACGGCCGCGGTTGCGTCGGCGAGCGGTGCGCCGGCGGTGAGGGTGGTACTGGGGTCGATCATCGTGATCCTTTCCAGAGGCCGCGGGCGTATCGGATGTCTGCCTCGCGGGAGGGTGGGAGGGCTTGTCCCCTCTCGTACACGTATTCAGGATCCGGTTGGGGCGACCGAGGCCGCGGCGTCGATGGATGTGCGCTCGCGCGATGTGTCCAGCGGGTGAAGGAGCTCGACGATCCGGTCGCGGTGAGGCTGCAGGAACGGCGGCAGTGCCAGCTCGACACCCAACTCATCCTGTGACTGGTCCGTCGTGAATCCGGGTCCGTCGCTGGAGAGCTCGAACAGCACCCCGCCCGGCTCGCGGAAGTAGGCGGCAAGAAAGTAGAAGCGGTCGATCTCCGGGGTGATGTTGAATCCGCTGGCGCCGATGTGCTCGCGCCAGGCGGCGTGTCGCGCGGCGTCGGGTGTACGGAAGGCGACGTGGTGAACACCGCCGCGGCCGAGCCGCGCGTGGGGGGCGTCGGGCTGGACGTGGAGGTAGTAGAGCGCGTTGGGGCCACCCGCGCCGGTTTCCAGGACGATCGTGCGGCGTTCGGGGTGGTCAGGATCCGGCAGTTCGTCGACGACGCGGAATCCCATCACGTCGGTGAGGAGCGGCAGGGTCGCGTGGGGCCGAGCTGTGGTGGTGTTGATCGCGGCGAGCCCGATGATGGCGTGCTCGGCGGGGATACCCGCGTGGGTCCAGGGCGTGCCGGCCGGAATCGGGGCGTCGTCGCCGTCGGCCATCAGTGCGAGCCGCTGACCCTCGGGATCGCGGAACTCGAGCACGTCGCGACCGTATCGGCGGCGTGGTTCGTCGTGGTCGACCTCGATGGCGGCGAAGCGGGAGGCCCAGAAGGCGAGACTCGCGGCGGTGGGCACGCGGAAGGCGATCTCGCTGATCTCGCCGCTGCCGGGCTGGTTGCGGGCGGCATGCGGGATATCGAAGAAGGTGATGTCGGTGCCGGCCGCGCCCTCGGCGTCGGAATAGAAGAGGTGATAGACGGAGACATCGTCCTGATTGACGGTCTTCTTGATCAGCCGCAGGCCAAGCGCTTGCGTGTAGAAGTCAACATTGGCCTGGGCGTCGGCGGTGATGGCGCTGACGTGGTGGATGCCGGTGATCGGGGTGTCTGGTCGGGTCATTGGGCTGTTCCTTTAGTGGATGATTGCGACCTAGTCACAGTCGGACGGTCGTATGGCGGTCTGGTGTACTGCCGGCCAAGCGCACACCCGACTTCGTATGGGTGATGCACATGCCACACGTCGCGCCCCACATCAATGTCATGCCGAGCTTGTCGAGGGGACCTCCCCGGCTGCCACGCCCCTCCATTG
>JAUIGA010000008.1 GCA_030430125.1 Chloroflexia bacterium
GGGTCCCTCCAGGGTGATGGAAACGGGCAACACGGATGTGCCGGGGAGCTCCGGCCTCTCCAGCGTCGCAAGTCGCTTCAGAAAGTATAGCACTGAACGATTGTGGTGTGTCCTGACCGGCCGCTGTCGTCACAGTCGCCGCATAGGGAGGCATGGCGGCGCATTCCACCACCGGTCACACCCGTAGGGGACGTCCTTGCCGGCGCATCCATGGGCGTCCGTCGCAACATGCGCAGCCGGCAATGGCGTCCCGCCGTCACCCACGGAACCGTTCGCATGGTGTGGGCACGATAGCGGATGCCATCGATCGTACCTGGTGACAGCACCATCCCCTACGGGGTGGTCGTCAGCGGCCGGCCCGACCAGTCGACGACGGCGTCCATGAGCTCGACGCAATTGCCGTCGGGGTCGTCGATGTAGACCGAGCGGTTGCCGTTGTCGAAGTCGACCCGGGTGACGGGGTTGCCGGTCGCCTCCAGCCGCGCCTGCCAGGTGTCGATCGAACCATTCGGGATGCGCAGCGCGAAGTGGACGTGCGCGCCGCCGCGACCGTGGTGGATTGCGTTCTCGCCACCGGTCTCCGGCGTCCAGAGACCGAGCGCGACGCCGTCGCCGGCGTCGAACCAGACCGCGTTGCGCTCGCCGGACCAGCGGTCGATCTCGGGAAGCCCGAGCAGATCGTGGTAGAAGCGCTCGGCGGCGGCGAGGTCGGCGACCTCAAGCACGATCTCGTGCATGCCGGTCGGTCTTGGTGGGGTGGTCATGGGGATTCCGTCCTGGAGCGAATTCACTGGCGACGCAAGTCGTGGAGCAACGCCGACCCAAAGCAACGTCATGCCGAGCCTGTCGAGGTGTCCTCCCCACTGACTCCCCTCCGGAGGAGGGGAGAACCCGCCCCGGCCCGGGGAAGTGGAACCGTCCCCGCGCGACGTGCGGCGCGAGATCAGCCTGGTATCGACTGATGAACGCAGCGTCGACGCATACGGCAGCAAGTTGCCGGCGCTTCGCGCGGGGACCCTTCATCCCCACCCCTGCCCCCTCCCCTCTGACTCCCCTCCAATGGAGGGGAGAACCCGCCCCGACACGGGGAGGGGAACCGTCGCTCAGGGTGACGATCGCGTGGGGCGCACTGCCCTACCTCAACTACTACCGCTGACTCAGCCCGTCGGGGAGGAGGTCGAGGCGTGGCTGATCGCGTCCGGCTTGTGGTGCGGCACGCGCAGCCGCGCGGAAAACGAGATCACGTCGGCGACCATGCTGTCGATGCGGTCGAGGATGCGCTGGCTGAAGATCGCCGCCTCCGGCTTGTAGATCGCCGATTCCGGCACCGCCACTTGCGTCGGCACGGTGATCCCCTTCAGCCCGCGGACGGTGGTGGTGAGCGCGTCGAGCACGCCCATCGAGGTCATGCCGCCGTAGGACATCACCCCGACCGGCTTGCCGCCGAGGTAGGGGGGATCGTCCCACGCCAGGAAGATCAACATGTCGAGGATGTTCTTGAGCGCGCCGGAGATGGTGCCGTGGTAGGTCGGCGAGCAGATGACGAGCCCGTCGGCCCGGCGAACCTCGTCGATGAACCAGGCGAGGGTGTCCGGGTAGTCCTCCAGCCGCCAGTCGGTGCGGAAGAGTGGCAGGTCGAGGTCGTGGACGGTGGCGAGGGAGGTCTCGCAGCCCGCCGCCTCGGCCACCTTCAGGGCGCGTTCCAGCGGGATCAGGCTCCACGACTTCTCGCTTGTCGTGCCGCCGAAGCCGAGGATACGCAACGGGCGGTCCGGCGGGGTGCCGAGCGAGGCCGCGATGCTGATCGGGTCGACCTGCTCGCGCTCCTTGCGCAGCAGCTCCTGCGGGGTCGTGTCGGCGGGGGTGGTCTGGTGACCTTCCGCCACCTCGGCGGTGGAACGGTTGAGCACCCCCTTGAGCAGGCTGCGGACGGTGCGATTGGCGTCGCCATTCGGGGTGTGTGACATCGGGTGCTTCCTGGTGCGAGCGCGGGTTCCGGGCGGATGCGGACACGCCCGGGCAGGCTGGCTATACTGGCTTCACCATACACCGAGCCACGAATTCGTGCGTGACCGCGGGGAAACGAAGCACCCCAGCGGCAGCCTGCAGATGACACCGTACAACCTCAACCGCACTTCGGGTCAAGGAGGGAGCCGAGCGGCATTGTGGGAGGGCATTGACCGCGCCAGCGATGTTCTTCACCACGATGGGTAGCGCGGTCAAGTCCTCCGCTACGGCAACCGCGGATCGCATACCTCCTGATCAGGGAGATTGGAGGTCATCAGGATCGTGCTCTCGCTCTCGCGATAGCCCAGCTTCCGGTAGAACGCCGCCGCGTGGCTGTCCCGCGCGGTGAGCAGGTAGACGTATTCCATCCGTCGCTCCTGCAGCTCCTGCTCGAGCCGATGCATCAGGCGCGTGCCCACGCCGCTCCCCTGCGTGCCGGGATCGACGAACAGCTCCTTGAGCAGGAAATGCTGACCGTCGTACCACTGCTCCGCGTACCCGACGGCGACGGCGACCAGCTTCCCCGCCTGCCACACGCCAAGCCCCAGCGATCCGGGGGTGTCGAGCGTGTGGGCGAGCCGTGCGGCGGCGGTCTCGTCGGTCCACGCGTCGTTCCAGGGCGGCGCGTTGAAGACGCGGATGTAGAGGGCGGTCGATTCCGGCAGGTCGGTGATGTCGATCTCGCGAATGCGTTCCCTGGGCGGTGTCTGGGTCACGGTGTCCCTCAGTCGATGTCGCGAACCGGCGTCGCGAGCCACAGTAGTGGCGCGTAGAGCAACACCAGCGCGCCGTTGATCGCCAGCGCCGCCTGCAAGCCGAACACCGCCGCCATCGCGCCGGCGAGCAGCGCCCCGATCGGGGAGAAGCTCCAGAAGATCGAGTTGGTCGCCATCACCCGGCCGCGGTAACCGTCGTCGACCAGCGTCTGCACCAGGGTTTCCTTGATGGTGGAGTAGGTCGCCGTGGTCAACCCCATCAGGAACATGATCGGCAGGGTCACATAGATGGATGACGACAGCGCGTAGGCGACGGAGAGCGCGCCGAAGATGCCGACCGCGACGATCACCAGCCGGCCGCGATGCCGAATGCCGGAGAGCCACGCCACCAGCACGCTGCCGGTCAGCGCGCCGATGCCGGTGGCGGCGAGCATGTAGCCCAGCCCGGTGCTGCCGACATCGAGGATGTCGCGCGCGACGGCGGGCGCGAGGGTGACGTAACTCATGCCGATCGCGATCGGCACGATCTCGACCGACATCAGGCTGCGGATGCGCGCGTGCCGCCAGATGTAACCGTATCCCTCCTTCATCATGGCGAGGGCGTTGCCCCGCGCTCGCTTCTCCTGCGGGCGGACGGTGGTCAGCCCCAGCAGCACCAGGGCGTAGGGCGCGGCGGCGCCGAGGGTGAAGCCGAAGGCGACGGCGAGCCCGACCGTGGCGATCAGCCAGCCGCCGAGCGTGGGCCCGAGAATACGCGAGGCGTTGAAGGCCGACGCATTGAGCGCGATGGCGCTCTGCATCTGCTCCTTCGGGACCAGCGACGGCACCAGCGAGAGGCGTGCGGGCCAGTCGAAGCCGACGGCGATGCCGGTGCCGATCGAGATCGCGACGAGGTGCCAGTATTCGACGCTGCCCGCGATCACCAGCGCGACCAGGATCGCCATCATCGCCATGTAGGTGATCTGCACAAAGACGAGCACCTTGCGGCGGTCGACGTGGTCGAGGATGTTGCCCGCCACGAGGTTGCCGATGAGCTGGGGTGCGGCCATGGCGACATTGATCATGGCGAGCCTGAACGGGTCGCCGGTGATGTCGTAGACGAGGAAGCCCATCGCGGTGATGCGCACCCAGCCACCGGTGAGCGAGAGCGCGAGGGTGACCCAGTAGCGGGCAAAGTTGGAGTCGCGCAGCGCGGCAAACGCTCCGTCGCGCGGTTCGGAGGGGGAAGGCTCGGGGTCAGGTGGGATTGGGGGTGTCGTCGCGCGATTTTTCGTGTCCGGTGCGGCGACGGTGCCGGTCGAGATCCCCATCGGTCGGTCACATCCTCTTCGCGCGGTGGGCCATAGGTCGTCGTGGCGTCGATACGGTCACCATACAACCTGCATCGTGGTTGCGGTCAAGCCATCGGCGTGCCGGCACGGGATTGGCCCGGTGCGGTATGCTGATAGCCGTCGTGGGAGACACCAGCGAGGTACACCTGTTGAAACTGTGGACGATTCAGGCTCCCGAAGCCTGGGAGCTGGCGCAACAGCGCGGGGTGCTCCGTGCCGATGGGCGGCGCGTGGACCCGTGGTTTCGGTATCCCTACCGGTGGCTGCGCGAGCAAATGCGACAGCGCGTGCCGGGGGCGACCGGATGCTACCCGGTCTGGGCGTGGCACACGCCGAAACCAGACCTGCGATCGAGCCAGTACCGTCAGCGCGGGTTCCGGTGCGTTCGCATCGAGTTCGAAGCGCCTCCCGAATCGGTGCTGCTGTCCGATCTCGAGGCTTGGCACGCAGTGCTCAATGGTTGGTATCTGCCTATATCAGAGGGAGATCGATGCGAGTTCTATCTCAGGGCGGCACGCTGGGGGATGCCGTGGCCGAGAGTTCAGGATTGTCTGGAAATTGTGTACGGCACGAATCCGGGTGACGCGCTGGATCCGGTCCGGATGGAATTGGGACTCACGCGGGCGGCAATCTGGCACGAGATTCGCTCCAGTTGGGAGCGGGTATTCGACCTGGAGGCGCTTGCGAACTCGGACTACTGGTATGACATCGGCGACCCGCAGATCCAGGAGACGATCGAGCAGGTCACGCTCGATCAGGTGGTCACGGTGGACCACTTCGTCGCGCGGTAGCGCGGCATCGGTGCGATAATCGGGCGTGGTATCGTTCGCCGGGCGTCGTCCCGTCTCGTCCTGCAGGAGTCGTGTGTGTCATCCCCGGAATCCTCGCCCTCTCCCTCGCTCAATGCCCCGCTCGCCGGCATCAAGGTCGTCGATCTCACCCGCGTCATGACCGGTCCCTACGCGACGATGATGCTGGGCGACCTCGGCGCCGATGTGATCAAGATCGAGCGGCCCGGCAAGGGCGACGACACCCGCCACTGGGGTCCGCCTTTCGTCGACGGCGAGGCGAGCTACTTCCTCTCGGTCAACCGCAACAAGCGTTCGATCGCGCTCGACCTCAAGTCGGACGCCGGCCGGGATGTGCTCGGGAAACTGATTGCCGAGGCCGATGTGCTGATCGAGAATTTCTCGCCAGGCACGATGGATCGGCTCGGATTCGGCCACGAGGATGTGCTGGCGCGCCACCCATCGCTCGTCTACGCCTCGATTTCCGGTTTCGGGCAGACCGGTCCCGGCAAGGACCGTACCGCCTACGACCTGATCGTGCAGGGTATGAGCGGCATGATGAGCATCACCGGCCATCCCGGCGGGCCGCCGACCAAGCTGGGTATCCCGATCGCCGACATCGCCGGGGGCATGTTCGCGGCCTACGCCGTCGTCGGGGCGCTGTTCGCGCGGGAGCGCGACCCGGAGAAGCGGGGGCAGTACATCGATACGTCCATGCTCGGCGGGCAGGTGGCGCTGCTTACCTACCAGGCGGGCATCCTCTTCACGACCGGCAAGGTACCGGAGATGCTCGGCAATGCCCACCCGATCGTCGCGCCGTACGACACCTACCCGACGGCGGACGGTTACGTGAACATCGCCGTCGGTAACGACGCGATCTGGCAACGTTTCTGCCGGGCGATGGACCTGGACGACTACTGTGACGATCCCCGCTTCGCGACCAACGCCGGGCGGATCACCAACCTCGCCGCCTGCAACGAGCTTGTGAACGCGGCGCTGGCGAAGCACACCTCGGACGAGGTCGTGGCGAAGCTGGACGCCGCCGCCGTGCCGTGCGGGCCGATCAACGATGTTCGGCAGGTGGTCGAGGATCCGCAGGTGCAGCACCAGGAGCTGGTACGGCAGGTGCCGCACACCTCGCTGGGCGAGGTCACGGTGTCCGGATTTCCGTACCATTTCGAGGGGACGCCGCTGCGGAACCGCTACGGTCCGCCGCTGCTCGGTGAGCACTCGCGGGAAGTCCTGGTGGAGCTTGGCTACGACGCAGCGACGATCGACGCGTGGTGCGACGCGGGCGCGGTGCAGCAGGCCGAGATCCCGGTCGGGTAGTGGCCCAGGAGCCAAATCGGACGTGAGCAGGAGCATGACGTGATACCTGAAACCATGGTGAATCCGATCGGGGTCAACCTCGACGCCGACGCGATCGAGGATGCCTGGCTGTCACTGGTGACGGCCGCCGACCGGCACGAGTTCGGCGGCGCGGTGGCGCTGATTGCCCGGCACGGGAAGATCGCGCTGCACCGGGCGACCGGATGGGCGGTGCGCGAGCCAGAGGCGCACCGCTCGCCGATGGGCGAGGACACCATCTTCGACCTCGCCTCGCTGACCAAGGTTACGGCGACGACGCCGTCGATCCTCCATCTGGTCGCAAGCGGCGCGTTCGACCTCGACACGCCGGCGCGTGCCCTCCTGCCGATCTTCCGCGAGGAGGGCGTGCCGCCCGAGGTCACCGTACGGCGGCTGTTGTCCCACTCGGCTGGATTCGTCGCCTGGCTGCCGGTCTTCCTGGAAGATTCCGGGCCGGATGCCTACCTGCGTGGGATCGCGCGGGAGCCGCTGGCGTACGCACCGGGCACGCAGGTCGTGTACAGCGACCCGTCGTTCATCACGCTCGGGGAAATCGTGCGGCAGGTCTCCGGTATGTCGGTGGCGGACTACGCCGAGGCGCACGTGTTCGCACCGCTCGGGATGACGGATACCCTGTTCCGGCCATCCGCCGGCCACCGGTTGCGTATCGCCGCGACCGAGATCGGCAACGATTTCGAGGCGGTAAAGGTGCCTGACCAGGTTCCCGCGGGCGGCCCCTGGCGCACTGGAATGATCCGGGGCGAGGTGCACGATGGCAATGCCTGGTACGGGCTCGCCGGTGTCGCCGGGCACGCCGGGTTGTTCGGCACGGCGCTCGACCTCTTCCGCTACGGGCAGATGTGGCTCAACGGTGGCGAGCTCGACGGCACGCGCATCCTGCCGGAGGACCTCGTCGCCGATGCAACCAGCGCGCAGGCCGGGGAGGAGCGCGACCGTCGCGGGCTTGGTTGGTTGCTGTCGCCCGGTGACGCCGCCAGGGACGACGATTCCGGTCTCGGCGTCGGGCCGCGCGGCTACGGGCACACCGGCTTCACCGGCACCTCGCTGTGGATGGACCCGGATGCGGGCATGGTTGTGGTGCTGCTGACCAATCGCGTACATCCGACCGTCACCACGACCTACATGACCACGCGCGCCCGGTTCATGCAGACGGTGATCGGGGCGGCGCGATGAGCGACCTGTGCATCGGGATGATTTCGGGGACGTCGGTCGACGGCATCGATGTCGCGCTGGTGGAGATCGACGGTCACGCGCAAAACGCGAAGATACGGACCGTCGGCTTCGAGACCGTAGCCTACCCCGATGAGGTCCGCGCCGAGCTGCTGGGCCTCTACGACGACCAGCAGGATGCCGTCGCGCGACTGTGCTCGCTGAATGTGGTCGTGGGGCAGTGCTTCGCCGATGCCGCGCTCGCGATGTGCGAGCGGCACGGCGTCGACCCGGCGACGCTGCATGTGATCGGCTCACATGGGCAGACGGTCTGGCACCAGCCGGCGCACGATCCGGCGCTGCCGTTGTCGACTCCCTCGACGCTGCAGATCGGCGAGCCGTCGATGATCGCCGCGGCGACCGGCGCGCCGGTGG
Source organism: Chloroflexia bacterium (assembly GCA_030430125.1). Taxonomy (GTDB): domain Bacteria; phylum Chloroflexota; class Chloroflexia; order Thermomicrobiales; family UBA6265; genus JACCVC01. Next base: position 7,795 of record JAUIGA010000008.1, read on the forward strand.
TGGCCGATTTTCGCGTGGCCGACATGGCGGTCGGCGGCCAGGGAGCGCCACTGGCGCCATATCTCGACTGGACCGCGCTCGGCGATGCCGAACGCAACCGATGTGTACAGAACATCGGCGGCATCGGCAATGTGACGTGGGTGCCGGCGGGTGGGGACCGGGACGCGGTGATCGCCTTCGACACCGGCCCGGGCAACATCCTCATCGACGCACTGGTGACGTTGCTCACGGACGGCGTGGAGACGTTCGATCGCGACGGCGCCTACGCGGCGCGGGGCGAGGTTGACGAGACCTCGATCCAGGATTGGATGCGGGACCCATACCTCCAGCAACCCCCGCCGAAGACGACCGGTCGCGAATACTACGGCATGCCGCAGGCGCGTCAGTGGATTGCCGAACGCGGCTTGCCGGAGGGTTCGCTCACCAGTGGAGAAGATGCGATTCGCCAGCTGGCGTTCGACCTGCTCGCGACGGCGACGGCGTGGACGGCGGAGACGATCGCCGATGCGTACCGGCGATGCCTGCCGGCGATGCCGGATGATGTGCTGGTGAACGGTGGCGGCGCGCGGAACCCGGTGCTGATGCGGATGCTGGCCGACCGGCTGGGCAATATCACGGTCCGGCCGACGGATGTGGCGGGGATCGACGCCGATGCCAAGGAGGCGATCGCCTTCGCACTGATGGCGCACGACACCCTGGCCGGACTGCCGACCAACATCCCCTGCGCGACCGGGGCGACGCGGGCGGTGCCGCTGGGCAAGGTCGTGCGCATACCGGCCGGGCAGGAACGCGGCGTCGTGCGATAATCGGCCCATGCCAGGAGAGGTGTACCCATTGCGGATCAGCCGTGCGGTGAAGGTCGCCGCACGGAGGCGTCACGACCAGCGCTCAATTGGAGGCAAGACATCATGGCCACATCGATGGATCGTCGTACGGTGATCAAGCTCGCGGGTGGGTCGACGGCGGCAATGCTCGCGGGCGCGGCACCGGTGATTGTCGTCGCCCAGGACGGAACCCCCGTTCCCACGGCGGGCGAGCTCATCATCGGCAAGGGGCAGGAGGCGGTCGGTCTCGATCCGGCGATCGTCACCGCGACGTCGAGCTTCGACCTGATCGCCATCGTCTACGAGCGGCTGGTCGAGTTCGACGAGGCCGGCGAGCCGCAACCGATGCTGGCGGAGTCGTGGGAGACGCCGGACGACCTGACCTATGTCTTCACCCTGCGCCAGGGTGTCACCTTCCACAATGGCAGGCCCCTGACCGCCGAGGACGTCAAGTTCACCTTCGAACGCATCAAGGATGAGGCGACGGCATCGCCGTGGGCCAGCCAGTTCGCGCCGGTCGACACGATCGAGGCGACCGACGATCTGACCGTGACCTTTAATCTTTCCGCGCCGTACGGGCCGTTCCTGGCGACGCTCTCCTCCGCCTACGCGTCCATCGTGCCGGCCGACGACTCGCTGGACCTGCAGACCACCATGGTTGGCACCGGCCCGTTCCTGCTCGAAGCCTGGGAACAGGACACCGAGACCGTAATGGTCGCGAACGCGAGCTACTGGATCCCGGACGAGCCCCAGCTCAACACCCTTCGCTGGTTGATCCTGCCGGAGGAATCGGCGCGCCTGGCCGCCGTGCGGACCGGCGAGATCCACCTCACCGCGATCGCGGACCCGCTCACCGTCGAGGCGGCGACCGGCAGCGAAGGCGTGCAGGTGATCGAGCAGGCGACGACCGACTACTACCTGCTTGGGTTCAATACGGCCGAACCTCCGTTCGACGATCCGAAGGTGCGGCGAGCGCTGGCCATGGCGGTGGACCGACAGGCGATTATCGATGCCGTGTTCTTCGGTCGCGGAGAGGTCTCCGGGCCGATTGTGCCGACACTGGGCGACTGGGCGCAACCGGTCGAGCAGCTCCCGACCTACACCGTCGATCGGGAGCAGGCCCAGACGTTGCTCGAGGAGGCCGGCGCCAGCGATCTCTCGTTCACGATCCTCGTCGGGTCGCTGTACCAGGAGTTCGTCAACATCGCGCTGGTGATCCAGGACCAGCTGGCCGAGATCGGTGTGACGGCCGAGCTGGAGCAGGTCGAATGGGGCACGTTCATCGACCGCTGGGTTGCCCGCGACTTCCAGAGCTTCGTCAGCTTCAACGGCTCCGGCAACGACCCGGACCGCGCGCTCTACCCGGCGTTCGTCACGGACGGCTCGGTGAACGCCTTCCAATTCAGCGACGAGGAAGTCGACCGGTTGCTGGAGAGCGGCCGCACGACCACCGACCGGGATGGCCGGGTGTCGATCTACCAGAATGTGGAGGTCGCGCTGGCCGAGGCGGCGCCGGTGATCTTCATCTCTACGCGCGTCGGCTTCTTCGCCGTGCGGGACGCCGTGCGCGGCTTCCAGCCGACGGCGGCGCAGACGTGGAATACGTTGAGCCAGACAACCGTTGCCGAGGAGTAGACCAGGGTCGAGAGTACCCGTAAGGGCGGGCCTTCGTAGCAGTGGCCCGCCCGGTGGTCGCGCGGCGACCACAGCCCGACGTGGATGGCGCCGTCGTGTTCGCTGTCCTGCGGGAGGGTTACTCTTGCGGTGATCGATCAGCGCGTTTTCAGCGATACCACCAGGACTGCTTGAGGCTTCATGCTCGGTTTCCTGATCCGCCGTCTCTTCGTCGTGGTGCTGCCGACCCTGCTCGGTATCTCCATCCTCGTCTTCGGCGCCATGCATCTCATACCCGGCAACTTCGTCGATATCGCCATCGGCATCGGGCCGGATGTCAGCCCCGAGCAGCGCGAGGCGATCGCGGCACGCTACGGCCTCGACGCCCCGCTGCCGGTACAGTACGCCCGCTGGATCGGCAACGTCGTCCAGGGTGATCTCGGCGACTCGCTGCGGACGGGCAAGCCCGTCGCGGGCGAGATCCTGAACCGGTTGCCGGCGACGCTCGAGCTGGCGCTGCTGGCGACGGTCGTGTCGCTGATCATCGCGATCCCGGCCGGCATTGTCGCCGCGGTCAATCGGGGCGGCGTTTCCGACATGGTGCTCCGCACCGGCGGCCTGCTGGGGCTGTCCATTCCCAACTTCCTCATCGGTACCTTCCTCGTCCTCTTCGTATCCACGCGCTGGCCGGTGCTGCCGACGACCGGGTTTGTACCGCTGGGCGAGGATGTCGTGGGGAACCTGAAATCCCTGACACTGCCGGCGATCTCGCTCGGTGCGCTGCTGGCCGCGTCGGTCATGCGAATGATGCGCTCGTCGGTGCTGGAGGAGCTGGGCAAGGAGTACCTGATGGTCGCTCGGGCCAAGGGGCTGTCGAACCGCGTGGTGGTGATGCGGCACGCGGTGCGCAATGCGCTGGTGCCGGTGATCACCGTGGTCGGCATCCAGACCGGCTACCTGCTGGGCGGTACGGTGATCGTCGAGCAGATCTTCGCCATTCCCGGTATCGGCCGGCTCGCGCTCGATGCCGTGCTGCAGCGGGACTACCCGATGGTGCAGGGCACGACGCTGTTCATCGCGGGGGCATTCGTGGCGATGAACACCCTGGCCGATGTCGTCTACGGACTCGTCGACCCACGGATTCGGGTGAAGTGATGGCGGAGCGACGACCCAGGCGCAGCGCGCGGCAGGCGCTGCGTGCCCTGATGCGACATCACCTGACCGGCGTGGTCGCCGGGGCGTTGCTAGGGCTGTTTGTCCTGGCGGCGCTGCTGGCGCCGTGGCTCGCGCCGTCCGACCCGGTCGACATGGAGCCGATGCAGCGGCTGCAGCCCCCGGCGGAAAGTGGCCTGATGGGCACGGACATCTTCGGTCGCGACGTCTGGAGCCGAATTCTCTACGGCGCGCGTGTCTCGCTGCTGGTCGGCGGCGTGTCGGTGCTGCTTTCGGCCCTCATCGGCACCATCCTGGGTCTTGTCTCCGGCTACCTGCGTGGCTGGCAGGACTACCTGGTCATGCGCGTGATGGACGTGCTGTTTTCGTTCCCGTCGATTCTGCTGGCGATCCTGATCGTCTCGATCAACGGGGCGGGCTTCGTCAGCATCATGCTGGCCATCGTGCTGGTGCAGACACCGATCTTCGCACGGGTGGTGCGGAGCACGGTGCTGGTCGCGGCGCGAACCGACTATGTGCAGGCGGCGCAGGCGGCTGGCGCCTCTACCCCGCGCATCCTGGCGCGACACGTGCTGCCGAACGTGACGGCGCCGATGCTGGTGCAGGCCACGTTGAGCATCTCCGGCGCGGTCGTATTGGAAGCTGCGCTGAGCTACCTCGGCCTGGGGGCGGTGCCGCCCGATCCGTCGCTGGGGTCGATGCTGAGCGAGAACCGGGTGGCGATGGAGCAGGCGCCGTGGACGGTGATCTTCCCCGGCCTGGCGCTTGGGGTGCTGGTGCTGACGATCAACCTGTTCGGCGATACCCTGCGCGACCTGCTCGACCCGCGCGTGCGCTCGGCGACGTCGGTGTAGGTCCAGCGGGAGGGCGTTAACCGCGCTGGCGCGCTCTCACGAACCTTCACTGCGCGGTCACATCCGCTGCTGCGGCGGCCCGGCCAACGACCGTAGTGGACGTACCTGGCGGCGCTGTCCACATCGCCCACCGGGTCGCGCGTGCCGCCAATGTCGTCCTTTTGCCAGAATGTTTGCCGCGAGGTGGAGGACATTGCCCGCGCACGCGACGGGTGATTGGACGTTGGTGGCGCGATCAAGTCCTCCGCTACACATGGTGTTGTTGCCGCGGATGAATTGACATGGATTCCCGCCTCTGGTACGAAGCTGGGGAGATTCGCAATCGATCAGATACGGGGCATTCGCCACCGGCAGGTCAGCCTTGGCGGGTGGATGTGTCTTCCCCTCCGGTGGAGGGGAGTGGCAGAGGGGACGGACAACGTGGAGGATTCCCGGCCGCTCCTGCAGATGACGGGCATCGACAAGCAGTTCCCGGGTGTCCATGCCCTCGACGACGTCAGTCTCGAGGTGCACTCCGGCGAGTGCCTCGCGCTGGTGGGCGAGAACGGCGCCGGCAAGAGCACCCTGATGAAGATTCTCTCCGGCGTTTACCCTGCCGACGTGGGCACGATCCGCATCGACGGGCGGGAGGTGCACCCCCACAACCCGCACCATGCCCAGACGCTCGGTATCTCCATCATCTACCAGGAATTCAACCTCTTTCCCAATCTCTCGGTGGAAGAGAACATCTTCATCGGGAGGGAGCCGAACCGTGCGGGGTTCGTCCGCCGCCGGATGCTGCGGGAGGATGCCCTCGCCTTCCTGTCGCAGCTTGGGGTCGACCTCGATCCCGGCGCCATCGTGCGCAACCTCAGCGTGGCGCAGCAGCAGATGGTGGAGATAGCCAAGGCGCTGTCGCTGAACGCGCGGATCGTGATCATGGACGAGCCGACCTCGGCGCTCACCGAGAACGAGGCAACCGCGTTGTTCCGGATCATCCGGGGGCTGAAGGCGCGGGGGCTCGGTGTCATCTTCATCGGGCATCGCATGGAGGAGGTGTTCGCGATCGCCGACCGGATCAGCGTGCTGCGCGATGGCCGCAACGCCGGCGACATGCCCGCAGGAGAGGCCACGGCGGAGCGCGTCGTGCAGATGATGGTCGGCCGTCCGGTCGACGAGCTCTATGTCGATCACGTCGCGGAGTCCATCGGGCCGGTAGTGCTGAGCGTGCGCGGACTCGGTCGCCGTGGCACGGCGCGGGATGCCAGCAGGGTGGTGCTGGAGGGCATCGATCTCGACCTGCGCTCCGGGGAGATCCTCGGTGTTTCCGGGCTGGTCGGGTCGGGCCGAACCGAGCTTGCCCGCGCGATCTTCGGCGCGGATGCGTACGACGAGGGGGAAATCCTGCTGGAGGGCCGCCCCGCACGGATTGCCACCCCGCAGGATGCCATCGAGCGGGGCATCGCGCTGGTGCCGGAGGATCGGAAGCTGCAGGCGCTGGTGCTGCTGCTCAGCGTGCGCGAGAACATCACCCTGCCGACATTATCCCGATTCTCCACGCTCGGATTCGTCCGTCGCGGCGCGGAGCGCCGGCTCGTGGAGCGGTTCATCGAAACACTGCGCATCCGCACACCGAGCCAGAACCAGCGGGTGATGAACCTGAGCGGCGGCAACCAGCAGAAGGTGGTGCTGGCGAAGTGGCTGGCGCGCGAGCCGAAGGTGCTGATCGTCGACGAGCCGACCCGGGGGATCGACATCGGCGCCAAGGCCGAGGTGCACGCCTTGCTGCGGGAGTTGGCCGATTCCGGGGTTGCCATCATGATGATCTCGTCCGAGCTGCCCGAAATCCTGCGCATGAGCGATCGTGTCGTGGTGATGCGGGAGGGCAGGGTGGCGGGCGAGCTGTCGCGCGACGATGTCACACAGGAGCGGATCATGGAGCTGTCGACCGGTGTGCGCCACGATGCGCCGGCGGCATGACCCTGGGGAGGGTGACATGGGAGGACCGGTGCGATGGTGAGTGAGGCGGCGGGCACGCCAGCACGTGACGAGAATGGACGGGGCTTCAGTACGACCGACTTGCTGGGCCGCGCCGCGCCGTTGCTATTCCTGCTCGTACTGATCGCGGTGCTGTCGTACCTGGAGCCGGGATTTCGCACCGAGCGCAACATGTTCAACGTGCTGCGGCAGGTCTCGGTGATCGGCATCATGGCGGTGGGCATGACCTTCGTGATCCTCACCGCCGGTATCGACCTCTCCGTCGGGTCGGTGCTGGCCTTTTGCGGCATGGCGGCGGCGATCGTCGCGCGCGGGTCGCGCAGCCTGCTGGAGGGGAACGATCCCGGCGGAATCCAGGTGCTGTGGGCGGCACTCGCGGCGATGGGGGCGGGACTGCTGATCGGGTTGTTTCAGGGGACGCTCATCGGGTACCTCCGGATCCCGGCCTTCGTTGTCACCCTCGGCGGTCTTGGCGCCTGGCGGGGCGCAACCCTGCTGTTGTCGGATGGGCAGCCGATCAGCGGTGTCTCCGATGACTTCAAGTGGTGGGGGCAGGGGTTTATCGGTCGGGTGCCGGTGCCGGTGATCGTCTTCATCGTCTTCGTGGCGATCGCGTTCGTGGTGCTGCGCTATTCGCAGTATGGCCGGTGGATCCACGCGCTGGGCGGCAACCAGGAGGCCGCGCGGCTCTCCGGCCTCAACACCAACCTGCTGACGGCCAGCGTCTATGGCATCAGCGGGTTTTGCGCCGGCGTCGCCGGGTTCCTGCTCACCGCCCGGCTCAACTCGGCGGAGCAGGTGGCCGGCCAAGGGTACGAGCTCGAGGCCATCGCCGCGGTGGTCATCGGTGGCACCAGCCTCTTCGGCGGCGAGGGCGGCGTGATCGGCACGTTCATCGGCGCGATGCTGATCGGCGTGCTCAACAACGGGCTGGTGATCCTCAACGTTTCGCCCTACTGGCAGCCGATCGTGGTGGGCACCGTCGTGGTGCTGAGCGTGTTCATCGACCAGTTCGCCAAACGCCGGCGTCGGGGCGGCTGAGCCGGGACCATTGTCAAATCGCGGCCAACCGGTAAGATGGTGACACACAGGGAAAGCTCACGTTTCGCCAGGATCGCGCCCGGATGGGCGAGGAGGTTCACATGACGAAGATCCAGCGGTCGTTGATGTCTCGAACGGTCGATCGGCGTACTCTCCTGAAGGCCACCGCGGCGACCTCCGCCGTCGGTCTCGTTGCGGGCGTGCCCGTGTCGGCCGGGGCGCAGGATGACCTGGTAATCGCCTTCTCGGTGCCGGGGCTGAATTTCCCGTTCTTCGTGCACATGATGGATCTGGCCCAGCAGCACGCCGAGGAGATCGGTGGCATCGAGTTCATCGAGCTCGATGGCCAGCAGGGCGGTCAGCCGAGCTCGACGAAGCAGACGGCCGACCTGGAAACGATGATCGCGCAGGGCATCGACGGACTGGTGATCAGCCCGAACGACGCCGAGGCGCTGGCGCCGGCGATCCAGGCGGTGATCGATGCCGGCATCCCGGTGGTGACGGTGGATCGCAATGTTGCCAGCGATGTGCCGACCCTGGCGCACGTCGGTGCCGACAACGTCGAGGGCGGGCGCGTGCAGGGGCGCTACCTGGTCGAGATCCTGCCCGACGGCGGGCAGATCTTCGAGCTGCAGGGGCAGCCGGGTGCGTCGGCGGCGATCGACCGGCATGCCGGGCTCGACGAGGTGCTGAGCGAGCAGGATGCGATCGAGGTGGTGGTCAGCCAGCCGGCGGCGTTCGCGCGCGCCGAGGCGGTGACGGTGGTTGAGGCGTCGCTGGCATCCAACCCGGAGCCGGACGCGATCGTCTGCGCCAACGACGACATGGCGTTCGGCGCGGCCGAGGTGGCGCAGGCGAACGGGCTCGACATCCCGGTGATCGGGTTCGATGCGCTGCCGGAGGCGCTGATCGCGATCAACGAGGGACGTATGGCGGCGACGATTGAGCAGTTCCCGGGCGGGCAGGCGACCCAGGCGATCGATATCCTGGTGGCGAAGCTGCGGGACGACACCGACCCGGCGGAGCACGACGTCTTCCTGATTCCGACCCTGATCACGGCCGACAACCTCGGCGAGGCCGAGCGCGCCGCCGAGGCCGGGATCGAGGCGGAGGCGACCCCGGCGAGCTGATCGCTTGCCGTGGCCTTCTTTCGAGATAGACGCGTCAAAATCTCGTGTACGGGCCGGGCTTGTCCCGGCCCTCGTGCAAAGCGACCGAGTCGAAGGAGGGGACACGCGGCCCTCCCGTACGAAAACTCATCGTTGGTCATCCGCAACCATCAGGTCGCGCTGGGGACGGAGAAGTCCGCGCTGATGGACGTGGATTTCGTCTGGATTGTCCGCTATCGCGATGCCGCGAGGCGCTCCAGCATGTGCTTCGGGCGGTCGGTGGTGATCACGTCGACCCCCCAGGCGAGCACGTTGTCGAAATCGGCGTCCTCGTTCACTGTCCAGCAGGTCACCTTCAACCCGGCCTCGTGCGCGGCCGATACGAACGCCTCGGTGGCCGTCTCCACCCAACCCGCGATACCGTCGCAGCCGAGATCGAGCGCCTGACGGATTTCGTTCTCCGTCGTCTGCATCGTGATCAGCGAGTTCATCATGTCCGGCGCGAGCCGCTTGCACAGCGCGCAGATGTCCGGGTCGAACGAGATGAAGCGGACCATCTCCCGCTGGCCAGCCCGGTCGATCTCCTCGATCACCAGCGGCACCAGGCGCTCGATACGCTCCGTGTCGTCCGCCTTGATCTCAACCTCGAAATAGTCAATCCCAGCCGTTACCTCCAATACCTCGGCGAAGCTCGGGACACCGATACCCTGCGGCCAATCACTGTGCACCGACCGTGCGTCGAGCGCTCCGAGCTCCGCCACGGTCAGCGTGTGCACTGCACCGGTGCCATTCGTCGTGCGATCGACCGTGTCGTCGTGGATCACGACCGGCACACCATCGCCGCTCAACCGGACGTCGCATTCGGCGCCGGGCGTGCCGAGATCCGCGGCGTAGCGAAAGGCGGCGGCCGTGTTCTCCGGCGCTTCCTGGCGGCCGCCGCGATGGGCGGAGATCAGTGGGGAGTTCGGGGCAGTGATCTGCGTCATCGTGTCACTCTCGTGGATCGCGACGCGCCGTCGCCGGGCGCGGTCGCCGGATAGCCGTCGCCGAAGCCTAGCATCGAGTCGAGTTGCGTGGGTACCGCTGGATGGGAGGGCGAGGCCGAAAAATCCCTGTGAACCGGCCGCTGCACACATGTGCGGCACGATTGTGCCGAGTTGAGGAGTACGGGACGGTACCATTTCGTTAACAATTTTGGAAGCGAGGTGCCTGCGCGTGGATATCGATATCGATTGGGGAACCGTCGACCTGACGGCGATGCATGGTCTTAGCTATGTCGACATGTTGCTGCGTCTCGGCGCGGCGACGTTCCTCGGCGCGCTGGTCGGATTGGAGCGGGAACGGCTGGAACGCGCCGCGGGGTTCCGGACGCACGCGGTGGTGTGTCTTGCGTCGGCGCTGATCATGGTCGTGTCGATCTACGGCTTCCCGGATAGCCAGGTGCTCGATCCCAGCCGGATCGCGGCACAGGTCGTGAGCGGGATCGGCTTTCTCGGCGCGGGGGTGATCATTTTCCGGCGCAATACCGTGCGCGGCCTGACGACGGCGGCCAGTCTCTGGTCGGTGGCGGGTGTCGGGCTGGCGGCGGGCACGGGGTTGTATATCCCGGCCGCGGCGGGCACAGTGTTCATTTTGCTGATCCAGGCGGGCATGCGGCCGATCGAGTCGCGATTCTTCGGGCATGAGGCGGAGCGCCAACGGTTGCTGATCGAAACATCGGACACCTCGGCATTGCTGGCGGAAATCCCGGCCATCAGCGCCCGCCACGGCATGCGGGTGCAGACGATGCAATTCGAGCGAACGGAGCGCGAATCCGATGTCGTGGAGCTCACGATTCGGCTCAACAAGCGCGACGATCGGTACGCCGTCGTGAGCGACCTGCAACGGCTCGACAGCGTCGAGCGCGTGCACGATGGGTTCGGGCCGGCGGCGCTGCGCCGCGTCGGCCGTCGCGGGATCGACTTCCCGGAACTCGATGACGACAACGGCAACGGCCGCTGATCAGCACATTACGCCGCGGCGCGAGCTTGCCACGGGACGGCGTGCCACCATGTTGAGCCTCCAGTAGTCGAGATGCCATGCTGCCTGCTGGCCGGCGGACCACCGCACCAGGCGATCGATGAACTTGGCGCGCAACGCCTCGGTCGGCAGCCGGTTCAGATGGGTGCCGAAGACGACCGTCGTCAGGAACTCGCGGAATGCCGCCTCCGATTCGAGCGCCACCGGCGCAGCGACGAGATGGGTGTCGACCTCGACGAACCCGGCATCGTGCAGGCGTGTGGCCGTATCATCGGCGCCGGCGAAAAACCAGGGGCCTGTCCAGTCGCCCATGTGACGCGCGAAGGGCTCTTCTCGCATGACGGCCTGTGCCTGGTGGTTGATGCTGGCGATGTTGGGGCCGCCGCCGCACTGCGCCACCAGCCAGCCCCCTGGTTTCAGCGCCCGGTAGAGTGCGGTGAAGAGGCGCTCGTGGTCGGTGATCCAGTGGAACGTGGCAGTGCTGAAGACCGCGTCGGCGACCATGTCAAGGTCGAGCGACGCGAGATCGGCCTGCCGGAAGGCGACACGGTCGCCGAAGCGCGGGGTCAGGTGCAACGCGGCCTGGTCGAGCATGTTCGTGGATTGGTCGAGCGCGAGTGCCCGCCCGTGGGGGAGGCGCTCCAGCAGCAGCTCGGTGAGGCGACCTGTACCGCAGCCGGCATCGATGACCGTCTCGTCCCCGCGCAGGGGCAGGCGCTCCAGCACGACGCGGCCCCAGTCGACGTGGGGGTTGGCGACACGGTGGTAACTGCTGGCGTCCCACTCGCGGAGCTCGGTTGCCGGGCTGGACGGTTGGCGTGTCATACCGGGTATCCTTCCGGGGAGCAACGACGCGGCGTCAGGGCGCGCCGGAGACATGGTAGCGCAGGCGTTACCGGGTGGGCGAAGGGCATGAGCGGACCGGATTTTCGATCGCAACGGGAACGTGACCGCCAGGAGATGGCGGCGATCCGCCGGCAGCAGGTGGCGACGCTGAAGGCGTTCGGGTTGACGCTGGCGATCGTCGCCGCACCGTTCGTGGCGCTGCTCTACAGCATGGATTTCGCGCTGGCGGTGCTGGCGGTCGCCCTCGGATTCACGACCTGGCTGACCTGGCACGGCGCGTCGATGGTGGCGCCGGCGCAGGCCTCGAAGCTGAAGGTCGGCGCGGTCCTGAACGCGGTGCTGGCCCTGGCGACGGTCGTGATCCTGGTGTTGCGCCTGACGTCGTAGCAAGATGCAGGCGGCGAGGAGCCGAGATGGGGTCGTCCTTTCCGGCGCATCCGAACGTCGCCCACCGGGTGGCGCGCAGCCGGTAATAGCCAGCGCTGAGCGAAGCGAACGAGCCGGCGTCCATGGCAACGATCGCGTGTCGTGGGCAACATGCGGGAGGGCATGGCCCGCGCCGGCGTTTGCTCCCATCGCGCTGGTGAGCGCGGGCAAGCGCCTCCCCTACACCGGATGCGATACCGCGACGTTCACGGCGCGGTGACGGATGCCGGGCCTGCACGGCGGGACTTCTTCATCGTGTACCCGTGGTGGCCGGGGCCGTAGTAGTCCCGCAGCATCGCGGTGCGCACGAAACCTTCCTGCTCGTACAACCGCTGCGCCGTGACATTCTCCGTCTCCACCGACAGCACCACATCGCCCTCGGGGCAGCATGCGTCGAGCTCGCGGATCAACTGCCGGCCGATGCCCTGGCGACGCGCCGCCAGTGCCACCGCGATGTTGACGATACGGGTGTTGCCCCGGTGCCGGTCCGAGATGAGGTTGCCGAGCACCTCGCCGGTGCCGGCGTCGCGAGCCACCAGAAATGTCGCCGCCGGCAACAGCCAGAGCACACCGAGCGCGACCGGGCTGTAGGCGAGTCCGCGACGAAACGCCTCGCGCTGGATACGGGCGACGGCGGGGAGGTCACGAATCCGGGCGGAGTCGATGACGATCTCCCTGGTGGATTGTTGGCGGGGCGTTTGGTGCATCGGTGACGCTGATTCCGACCGTCGATCGAGCATTGCTGACCGGAAGTGTACCGGACAGCGCCATCTCCCTCACAAACCGGCGAATCGGTGGTCAGGCGGTGTCGACCTCGGCAGGTGGGATGCAGCTACAGGGTGGGGGAGGCATGCAGCCGCAGTCCGGCCGGTCGACCTGCTGCGCATCGAGCGAGAACGGCACGGGCCACTGGTCGGTGAGGAGATTGGTGTGGACGATCAGATCGGCATCCGGTCCCCAGCTCAACCACAACGGCACCTGGAAGCACAGGTTGAAGCGGGCTGACTCGCCGGGATCGAGCCTGACCCGGTCCGGCGGGAAGGGCCAGCGATCGCAGGCGTGTTCCCAGGAGTCGAAGTAGCCGGCCTGACCGTCGTGGAGCACGTACAGCATGTCGTCGCCGGGGTCCCCGACGCGATCTCCGGTGTAGGTCGCCTCGATCTGGATCATGACCCAGGCCGTATCGGTCATGAAGACGCGGTCAGGATCGAACGCGCGCAGCAGCGCATCGGCATCGGGCTCGACATTGACGACCGACAGCTCGTAGTCCTCGACAATCCCGGTTTGGCCGAACGGGGTCGTTTTCGGCGGCGCGCCGGGTGGATAGGTCGCGGAAACCCCATCTGGGGTGGTCGCGATCGTCAGCAGGATCAGGGCGACAGGGATGAGGCAGCGGGGATGTGGCACCATAGTGGCTCTCCGTGGCGCTTGGGCCGGACATTGCAATGCGCGTCGATGCTGTTGTGAACGACGATGCGGGGCACCCGCCGGTTCCATCGGGAACCCGGGTGCCCTGTCCGGTGTAGAACATGGCGAGCGGAGGTGACGGCGCCTCCCGGGAGCGTGCAATCGGTGACCGATGCGTTGATCGTCCGGCAAGCTCAGCAGGGAGATGCAACTGCCTACGAGGAGCTCGTGCGGCGGCATGAGCAGGTTGCGTTTCGCACGGCCTGGCTCATCCTTGGGGATGGCGACGACGCGCGCGATGCGACGCAGAGCGGATTCCTCAAGGCGTGGCTGGCCATTCGCCGGGTCGATCCGGCCCAGCCGTTTCAGCCGTGGCTGCTGACCATCGTCGCCAACGAGGCGCGCAATCGTCGCCGGTCTCGCCGGCGCTGGCTG
>JAUIGA010000276.1 GCA_030430125.1 Chloroflexia bacterium
GTCAACTCACCATGCGCAACAACGACATCACCGACACCCGGGAAAAGCTCGCCGAGTACATGCACGGTGGTCTCATATCAGTGTCCGATCGGAGCGCGATACCGCAGCTTCAACCTCCGACAGCTGGAATCGAGGACTGACGATGGCGCCGGACCCCGTCGAATCCGAGTCAGGCGACGACAGCATCGACATTACGTTGAGGCCGGTCGATCACCTCTCGGCCAGGGCAATCGTGCTTGCGTCCGTGGCGCGGCGGGGCATGCTCGAGGTTGAAGCTGGAAGGGAACCGTACGAACTTGAGACGGATCGCTTCGATCTGTCATCCTGGGTGCGCACGGAGCTCGATGAGTACCTGCTACCGACCGAACGCCGGCTGCTCGGCACACCGATCGGCGATCTGAGCGATGTGGACTTCGTCCTGTGCCAGGCATCGCTGATCGGTGCATCAACGATCGCGTGGACGCTATCGGTGGCACCAGAATCCGAGCTCCCGATCCCGGCGGATGGCGTCGCAGAGCGTCTAGTCCTCGCATGGGCACCAACCCCGTGGGATGGCTGGCGCTCGGCGCTCAAGCACGCGAAAGCCAGGGACCTTGTCGAAATCGCGAACGAGCGCGAGCGTTTGGAGTTGTGGTACTGGCGCGCCACTGACGCCGCAGATGCCAGCGAGATGCTACGGGAAGTTGTCGCCGATATTCGTCGCTCGGATCTGATCCCCATACGAGGGGACGATTTTGTCACCGCAAATTCGCTCGCATTCTCGGATCTGAGTAGTGACTCGCGGTCGGAAATCGCGCACGAGGCCGAACAGCGATTGCTGTCACTCAATTGGGTGTGCGGCTTCGGCGATTCCTGGGACAACGTTCCGCTGTACCCCGATTGATACGACCCTCGGGCGATTCCCGCACGATCTCCGCAGGGCCAGCCTTGCCGGTGTGGGGGCAGACCCATGTCGGGCTTTGCCTGCCCACCAGCCGTGTAGCGACGCTGCCCCGGATCGGACGCGCCACCAACCCCTTCGGCGAACCACGCAGGATCACCCTGATTCGGTATCGGGTTTCAAGGATGACATGATAGATCAGGAGTCCTGCACATCGTCTGTGTTCAGCGCGAACTCTTGCCGTGCCCTCGCGATGAACGCCTCGATCAGCGCGTGATCCTTCTCGCCGGCGATCTCGACACCGCCGCTCACATCGACGCCGCGCGGCATGACCGCCTGGATGCCCTCGGCCACATTGCCCGGCTTCAACCCGCCGGCCAGCAGCGCGGGATAGCGCGCGGCGAGGTGCGCAGCGAGCGTCCAATCTGCCTGCCTGCCGGTTCCGCCGTAGGCACCTGGCAGCTTGGGCTCGATCAGAATGGCGACCGCGGCGCGTGGATGATCGAACCATGGGTCGACGAGCCGGTCGAGTGAATCTAGGTCCGCACCTGGCGCAACGTGGATCGCCTTGATAACCGGCATGTCGATGTCGTCCAGGATATCCGGCGATTCATCGCCACTCAGCTGGATGTAGTCGAGCTCGGCTTCGACGGCAATCTGTTCGATGCCACGCGCATCGGCGTTGACGGTAGCACCGACGAAGGCTGGCGGCTTTTCGCACTCTGCAACGATGGCCCGGTGCGTCTCGCGGATGAAGGACGGCGTCACCTGGCGGCGGCTCTCCGCCAGGATGAACCCCAGTGCGTCCGCGCCGGCCAGCGTCGCAGCCCTGGCCGCGTCAACCGACCGCAAACCGCATATCTTCACCAGTCCACCAATGGCGAGGTTCAGCATGCCCCTTCATCCCCTGCCCGGACGCGTCGTCCCGGCCAGTGCCCGCACCGCCGCCGCGCGATCGTGCTGGACAATCAAGGACTCGCCCACCAGGACCGCCGCTGCGCCGCACGACCCCAGGCGCGAAACCTGTTCGTGGGTGAAGATCCCGGATTCCGACACCAGCAGCGTTTCGTCTGGCACCATGGTCGAAAGCCGCTCCGTCACCCCGAGGTCGACTACGAAGGTATGCAGGTCGCGATTGTTGACGCCAACGACAGCGGGGTCCAGTCGCAGCGCACGCTCCATCTCCGCCTCGGTGTGCACCTCTACAAGGACGGAAAGCCCGAGCTCATTCGCCGAGTCGTACAGTGAGCGAAGGAGACCATCGTCGAGTGCCGCGACGATCAGCAGCACCACGTCGGCTCCCCATGCCCGAGCCTCGAGCAACTGGTATCGATCGATCATGAAGTCCTTGCGAAGCACAGGGACCGGCGGAGAGACCGAGTGCGCGACGTGTGCCACCAGTTCAAGATCAGCCTGTGAGCCGTGGAAGAACGGCCCGTCGGTGAGGCAGGATATCGCCGCAGCACCACCCGCGCAGTAGTCCTGTGCGACGCGAGACGGATCGATCTCGACCGGGAACATCCCGCGCGATGGCGAGCCGCGCTTGATCTCGGCAATCACGGCCACGTGGTCACGGTCGATCGCCCGCTCCAGCGACAATGGCGTTCTCGGATCGTCTGTGACTACGCGCTCGAGCTCAGATGCCGGCAGACCGGCTTTCCGAGCAATCAGGTCACTGGCGGTCTGCTTCAGAATGCGATCCAGCACCGTACCGGTATCAACGACGCCAGTGGTCATGCCGACTCCTTGACCGTTTCGCCAGCGAGCTCATTCGTGTATGCGATCAATTCGTCGAGCTTCCGTGCGGCCGCTCCGGAATCGATCGCCTGCGCCGCCATTTCGATACCTTCCGCGAACGTCGAGGCGGCCTCGGCCGCGTAGATGCCCGCGCCGGCGTTCATCAGTGTGATGGTCCGGCGAGGACCCTGCTCGCCGGCGAGCACCGCTCGGGTGATTCGGACGTTCTCGTCCACGTCCCCTCCGACGATGTCTTCGAGGGTTCCCGATTCCATGTCGAATTGGGCTGGGGTGACGATTGAGGTTTCAACGGTGCCGCGAGTCGCGTCCCATTCGGTGACGACCGTCTTGCCGACGATTCCGACCTCATCGAGGCCCTCCTCGCCATGTACAAGGACCGCACGTTTGCTTCCAAGGCCCGCCAGCACCTCCGCCAGCTTGACTGCAATATCAGGGTGACCTACTCCAATGAGCTGGTGACTCGCACCAGCCGGGTTCGTCAACGGTCCGAGCACGTTGAACACCGTCCTGATCCCGATCTCTCGCCGGGTGGGTCCGACATATCTCATCGCAGGATGAAACGCCGGGGCATACATGAACCCAACCCCGACCTGGTCCACCGAACTCGCCACCTGCGCCGGCGTGAGCTCCACCCGCACACCAAGACCTTCGAGCAGGTCCGCGGAGCCGCACTGGCTGCTGGCGGCCCGGTTGCCGTGCTTCGCGATGCGCACACCCGCTGCGGCAATCGCGAACGTCGCCGTCGTCGAGATGTTGAACGAGTTCGAATGATCCCCGCCGGTACCACATGTGTCGAGCAGCGGCGTTGTATCGCTGTCCAGATCGACGTGCAACGCATGGGCCCGCATTGCCGAAGCAAAACCCATGATCTCCTCGATCGTCTCCCCTCTGATACGGAGTGCCGTGACGAGGGCGCCGAGCTGGGCTCCGGTCACGCCGCCGGTCATGATGGCATCCATCGTCGCGGTGGCATCGTCACGCGAGAGTGGCTCGCCGTCGACGACACGTTGAATGACTGACTTGATCTCGATCATGTCTCGATCCGATCCGTTCTCCGGTACCAGGCTGCCACAACGCCAGCCCGGTCCTCGCGTCACAGGCACCGCAAATAGCCGCGACCGACGCGATCAGTACCCGAGCACCTTAACCGGCTCGGTTTCACGTGTTGCACCAAGCCCAATGCGATCAACGAAGTTCCGGAGCAGCGCTGGTCCGGCGTCGGTCAG
>JAUIGA010000277.1 GCA_030430125.1 Chloroflexia bacterium
CTGGCGTTCGCGCGGGATCGTGACCGGTCGGTCACCGGGTTCACGCTGTCCAGCCTGCGCACCCGGAACATCCGGTTCGTGCGCGCGCCACCGGGGATCGGCTGGCGAGGCACGACCACATCCCTGCCAGCGTAGGCAGGAATCGCGATTTTCATACACAGGAAGGACCACCATGCACGTACTCACCGCCGACTCCCTGCGCCAGCGCCGGCAGCGCCTGATCAGCCGGCGCCGGCTCGTTTCCGCGGGTGCCCTCGCTGGCGCGACCTCGCTGCTGGCCGGCCACGGCGCGCTCGGGGCGGAGGACGCCACGCCAACCAGCTTCGGTACCCCGATCTCCGGCTCGATTGCTCGCAATCCGTGGGAGCCGGAGTGGAGCGCCGAGCCGCCATTCTTCGAGGTCGTCAGCCGGAACGACGAGACGGTTGTCGTCGATTCCATCCAGGACGGCATGCAGGAGCTGCCCGCCAACGCCGAGCGCATCTTCCTGATGAGCGGGGAGGAGGACATCTTCCTCGCCCTTGAGATCGAGGACCGCATCGCGGGGGTCGTCACCGGCGCCGATGGCAACCTCACGTACACCAACCAGGCGGTCGCCAGCGCGCGGATGGATTTCGACGCGCTTGTGCTCAGCGACAATGTCTGGGAGCCCGACCTGGAGCTGATTCTGAGCGCCCAGCCCGACCTCGTCCTTGGCCAGGGAGAGTACATCCTGGACCACGAGCGGTATCCCCTCATGACCAGGATCGCCCCGACCCTGCGCTACCCGCAGGTGACCTACGTCTATCCGCGCCAGGCGTTGAACGA
Source organism: Chloroflexia bacterium (assembly GCA_030430125.1). Lineage (GTDB taxonomy): Bacteria > Chloroflexota > Chloroflexia > Thermomicrobiales > UBA6265 > JACCVC01. The sequence continues at coordinate 808 of JAUIGA010000277.1, forward strand.
TTTCGGCGAGCTCTTCGGTGTCGAGGACCGTGCCGGCGAGGCGATCGCCCTCTACAACGACACCATGCAGCGCGCCCGTGAAGCGCTCGCCCCGGTGGTCGCGGACAGCGAGATTCTGGTCATCCTGTATTGGGGCGATGGCTACTACGTCATCTATCCCGGATGGACCAGCAACCCTGACACCGGCCGCATCGAGCCGGCCAGCAGCGTCAGCAGTCCCATCTTTTTCGAGCTCGGACTCAAGCCCCTCGCCGCAGTCGAGGCCATGGCGGACGAGGATCGGACGCAGTACCGCATCGAGCTGCCGCTGGAGCAGCTGGGGCTGCTCGATGCCGACTACATCTTCGTGTCCGGCGATCCAGGGTTGATCGAGGCCGAAATGCTCTCCTCGCCGATCGTGCAGTCGATGCGGGCGGTGCAGGAGGACCGGCTGGTCGTGATCGACGACACCGGCAGCCTGGGGCTCGGCTACTACGGCAATCTCGCCCAGGTTGGCCTGATCGTGGAGACGCTGACGGGCCAGCCCTTCGCGTAGGGCAAACGGCAATCCGGCGTGGGTATTGCTCGAGAGCATCCCCACGCCGGGTTGCACCCGCGAGTCAGTGGGGTCGTGGTGGCGCGGCACGATCCGTGTGGGGCAGCCATGACGGGAACCGCCCACCGGGGTTACGCACCGGTTGACATCCCCACGCGAACCCGGCATCATGCCTGCGGGTGACATAACCGAGCATGATGAAAGGCCGAGTCGATGTCGCACCGCTCGCGGTTGCCGGCCACGCAAGAACCGGCGCCCCACCCTCCGATAGCACGACCGCTCCCTGCGACCACCTTGCCGCGCCGGATGACCTCGTTCATCGGCCGGGAGCGCGAGATCGCGGCGGTGCGAGCGCTGCTCGCCCGCGAGGAGGTGCGGCTGGTCACGCTCACCGGTCCCGGCGGCGTCGGCAAGACCCGGCTGGCGCTGCAGGTGGCGGACCAGGCGGAAGACGTCCCGGACGGTGTGTGGTTCGTCGATCTCACCCCAATCGACGATCCCGCGCTGGTTGCGCCGGCGATCGCCCGCGCGCTCGACATCAGGCATACCGGCGACCGATCCGCCGAGGAATTGCTCGTGGATACCCTGCGCGGACGCCGTGCGTTGCTGGTGCTCGACAACTTCGAGCAGGTCGCCCCGGCGGGTCCGTTCGTCGCGCGCCTGCTGGGATCCTGTCCGGCGCTCGCCGTGCTCGTCACCAGTCGCGTGGCGTTGCGGGTGTCCAGCGAGTACCTCTACGAGGTGCCGTCGCTGCTGGTGCCGGAGGCCGGTGAGCCCAACGCGATGGCCAACGCGGATGCAGTGCGGTTGTTCGCGGATCGGGCGGCGGCGAGATCCGCCGGCTTCAGGATCACACCAGGGAACGCCGAGGCGGTCGCGGAGTTGTGCCGCCGCCTGGACGGGGTGCCGCTGGCGATCGAGCTCGCCGCGGCCCGCGTCAACGTCCTCTCGCCCGCGGCCATGCTCGAACGGCTCGACGAGCGGTGGACCCTGCTCGCCGGCGGTCCGCGCGACGAGCCGGCAAGGCTGCGCTCGATGCGTGAGTCGATTGCGTGGAGCTACGACCTCCTCGCGCCGGACGAGCAGGCGCTCTTCCGCCGGCTCGGCGTGTTTGCCGGGGCATGGACGCTCGATGGCGCCGAGGCCCTCGCGGCCGACGATGGCGACCGGTCGGTGCTCGACCGCCTCGCGGCACTGGTGGACGCCAGCCTGGTGCGCCAGGAGCCGGGACCGGACGGTGCGTCGGCGTACACCATGCTCGCCACCATCCGCGAGTTCGCCGCCGAGCTATTGGAACGGTCGGAGGAAGCGGAGACGGTTCGGCGACGGCATGCCGCCTTTGTTACCGCGTTGGTGGAGCGGACGGAGCCCGCCAGCTTCCTGCCGGATGGGGCCGAGCTTCGGTCGCGGCTCCGCGTTCATCGCGACAACATCACCCCGGCGCTGGCGTGGCTCGAGCGGCGGGGCGATGCCGATGGCCTGCTGCGGCTGGCGTCGGCTCAGGCGACGTTCGTGCATCTGGAGGGCAGCTTGCCCGCTGCCCACGAGTGGCTCGCTCGTGCAGTCGCCCTCGGTCGGGCGACCGGCTCTCCGGTGCTTGGAAAGGGACTGGTTGGGCTCGCGGTGATGACTCATCTGCTGGGTGATGAGGCGCTCGCGTTGGAAATTCTCGACGAGGCGAGCGCGCATCTCGACGGCGAGACGGATGTCTACGTGCGAATCTGGGACCTGACCACGCAGGGGCTCGTCGCCCTGCGCTCGAACCGCCTCGAGCACGCGGCAGCGCTGCAGGAGCAAGCGCTGGCGCTGGTCCGGTCGAATCCGCAGCTCGACTGGGCGCCCCGTCTCGAGAGCACGGTGCTCGGCCACCTCGGCAACATCGCCGTTGGCCGGGGGGATATCGACGCGGCGGAGCGCTGGTTCGACCAGGCGATTGCGGTTCAGCGGGCGCTGGGATACGAGCCGGGTACCAGCCATACCATGGCCAGCCACCCGATCGCCGGGCTGGGCGACGTCGCGCGCGCCCGTGGCGACCTGCCGCTGGCCTTCGACCGCTATCGCGAAGCGCTCGCCCTCTCGCTCCGGTTCAGCGACTCCCGCGCGACCGCCTACGCGCTCGGTGGGGTGGCTGGGACGCTCGCGTCCGCGGGGCGCTGGTGGGGTGCCGCGCGGCTGTTCGGGGCCGCTGAGGCCTACCATGCCCTGACCGGCTATCCCTTCGACCTCGAGACAATGGACCGGCAGCGGGCACTCGGACTGCCGGAACCCTGGCTGCGTGCGAGAGAACCATTCGGCGCGGGACAGTCCCTGCGGGACGCATTGTGGGGAGACCGTGAGGTGCCGTTGCCGCCGATCCCGAACCCCGCCGCCGCGGCCGAGCAGTGGGAAGCCGGCCGGGCGATGCCCATCGACGAGGCCTGCGCCTTGGCGCTGGATACGAACCTCCATGCGCCGGATGCGCGGCCAGGCGGACTCAGCGAGCGAGAACGCGAGGTGCTTCGGCTGCTGG
>JAUIGA010000278.1 GCA_030430125.1 Chloroflexia bacterium
ATACCGTTCCGGAGAATCGCGTGCAGCAGTACCAGGAAGCCGAGACCATCCTGATCACCGAAGCGCCGTTGATCCCGATGTACCGCGGCAAGATCTTCCAGGCAACGAAGCCCTGGGTGAAGAACCTCTACAAGCAGCCGATTCTCTCGTACATCCACCTGCGGTACCCGAAGATCGCCGCCCACTAGATCGCGGCAGTCGTGCAATGGGGGCGGGCGATTGCCCGCCCCCATTCCTGCCAAACCCGCCGAACGGACGCCCCCAATGAATCGATCCGCCTATGTCATACGCCGGATACTGCTGATCATCCCGACGCTGCTGGCGATCTACACGCTCACGTTCCTGCTCATCCATGCCACGCCGGGGGGCCCGTGGTCGGACACCGACAAACCGATCCCACCGCTGGTGCTGGAGCGCCTGAACGAGGCGTACGGCCTCAACGACCCGCTGTGGAAACAGTATGTCGACTACCTCAAGGGCGCGATCCAGGGTGATTTCGGACCGTCGTTCTCGTCGCGGTCGCGCACCGTCACCGACATCATCGTCGATACATTTCCCGTATCCTTGCAGCTCGGTGTCGCCGCGATGGCGATCGCCGTCGTCACCGGATTCACCCTGGGCACCCTCGGCGCGATCCGGCACAACACCGCCATCGACTACGTGTCGAGTTTTCTCGCGATCGTCGGCATCTCCACACCGTCCTACGTGGTCGCATCACTGCTCGTCCTGCTCCTCGCCAGCGAACTGCACTGGCTCCCGACCGGCGGTTGGGATGGCATGTTCTCCACCAAAGCCATCATCCCCGCATTGGCGCTGTCGTTCTTCCCATCCGCCATTCTGGCGCGATACACGCGCGCCAGCATGCTCGATGTCCTGTCATCCGACTACATCCGCACCGCGCGCGCGAAAGGTCTGAGCGAACGGGCGGTGATCATCCGCCACGCGCTCCGCACGTCGATGCTGCCGGTCGTGACCGTCGCCGGCGTGGTCTTCGCCGACATCATCACTGGCTCGTTCTTCGTGGAAACCATAGCGTCCGTGCCCGGACTCGGTCGCTATTTCGTTTCCAGCATCTCCGAGCGCGACTACCCGGTGATTCTCGGCACGGTCCTGCTGTTCGGCACCGTCATCACGATCATGAATCTCATCGTCGATCTGCTTTACCCACTGCTCGATCCCCGCCTGCAGGGGCGGTAGCGTCGGCCAGGAGCAAGAAATCCATGTCATCAGTCGCCGTCGCCGAATCGGATGCGACGCTCCAGGACAACCGGGGGGCGCATGGGATCGAGAGCCTGTGGCGGAGCGCACTTCGTCGGCTCGCGAAAAACAAGGTTGCGGTGATATCCGCCTGGTTCCTCGCGTTCCTGATCGTCATCGCCATCGTGGGGCCGATGGTGCTGCCCTATTCCTACAGCGAGCAGGACCACTCCGCGGTGACCCAACCCCCAAGCCTGGAGCACCCGATGGGCACCGACCAGCTTGGGCGGGATATCCTCACCAGGCTCGTCTTCGGCGCGCGCGTCTCGCTCACGGTCGGTTTCGTGGTCGAGGCGGTCATCCTGATCATCGGTGTCCCGCTCGGCGCGATCGCCGGCTATTTCGGCGGCAAGCTCGACCTCGCGATCATGCGGGTCGTCGATGTGCTGTACGCCATGCCGAACCTGCTGTTCGTCATCGTCATCATGACCTTCCTGCGCGGGCAGCTGGAGGCCGATTCCGGCGGCATCCTCACTTTTCTTTCGGGTCTCGACATCAAGCTCGGCGGTCTGGTCGGGGTGTACATCGGCCTGGGGCTCATCAGCTGGCTGACCGTCGCGCGCATCGTCCGCGCTTCGGCGATGGCACTGAAGGAGCGAGAGTTCGTCGAAGCGGCGGTGAGCGCAGGCTCCGACAACCGTCGGGTGCTGATGCGCCACATCATGCCAAACACCATCGCGCCGATCGTGGTGGCGTCGACGCTGGGGATTCCCGGCGCGATCCTCTACGAATCGGGCATCAGCTTCCTCGGGCTCGGGGTCATCCCGCCCATGCCGAGCTGGGGGCTGATGATCAGCGAGGCGATCCCGAGCATGCGCTCGTACCCATACATGCTGATCTTTCCGGCAGCCACCTTGTCGCTGACCGTGCTGGCCTTCAACTTCCTCGGCGACGGCCTCCGGGATGCGCTCGACCCGTGGATGAAGCGGTCCTGATCGGCATACGCTACTACTGTCTGCCAGTAGTACAATACGAGCGAGGCAGGCGGATACAGTTCGAGTGGGACTTCGCCAAAACGGACGCCAATCTCGAGAAGCATGGGATTGACTTCGACGACGCCGTGAGAGTGTTCGAGGATCCCCGTGCACAAACGACAGATGTAGCGATGCCTGAGTATGGCGAGGAGCGCTTCAAGACGGTCGGAATGGTGGATGAGCGGATTATCGCCGTCATCTATACCGATCGAGGCGCCAACCGAAGGCTCATCTCGGCCAGAAGGAGTCGCAGAAATGAGCGACGAGACTACGATAGTCAGGGCCCGACTGCTCGATGATGGCACGGTGGTGCACGTGCATCCCGATGGGACAACCACTCCCATTGATGAGACAAGAACCGACTGGGCCCGGCTGGACGCGATGACGGAAGAGGAAATCGAGGCCAACGCGCTCGCCGATCCTGATAGCGCGCCCGAGACCGAGGAAGAAATCGCCGCGATGTGGGGCGGGGACTTCCTCAAGAACCTGCGCGCGCGATTGAACATGACGCAGGCGGAGTTCTCACAGCGATTCCGGATCCCCCTGGGAACGCTGAGAGACTGGGAACAAGGAGTGAGCTATCCCGACGCCTCGGCCCGCACGCTCCTTCGCGTCATCGCCCGGGAACCGGAGGCAGTTCTCCGCGCGCTCGCGAGCTGATACCCAGCGCACCCGCCTGTTCGGTATCGCGGGGTTCGGGCCAGCCGTGTGACCCGGCCACGGCTGCGGGCTATGCCAGCAGCGGCGGATCGTCCGGCGTCAGCAAGGCACCGATGTCATGCAGGATCGCCTGGCCGCTCTTGCCGAACCGATAGCTGCCCGTTTCATCGTAACTTGCCTCGGCGAAGGTTGTCGCGATGCCGACCGCGGTCCGGCTCGACGGGTGGTAGGCCGCCGTGCTGGCGTACCCGCCAAAGAGGGTGTTCTGCAGCATCCACCCGCCCGACAGCACCATGCCGAGCCCGTAGAGGTAGACCTCATCCAGCGTGTGGCAGGCAGGGCAGCCGTCCAGCGGCGCGTCGAAACCGAGGAGCTCCCGAGACAGCAGCTCCTGCATCGAGGACTCGGAGAGCAGGTCGCCACGTCCGATCGCGGCGAACGACGCCGCCAGGTCGGCCACGGTGGAGTACTGCACCGCGCCGGGAGCGACGGTCCATGAGGGGTTCCAGAACGTCGACTCCTCATAGAGAGTCATGTCGGCCGGGACACCGAAGAACTCGCGGCGCTCGGAGCTGTACGCGTGCAGGACCGGCTGCGGCATCCACGCGGTCTGCTCGCTGCCGGTACCGGTCAATTCGAGCGGGTCGAGAATGCGTACGCGCAGTAGTTCGGTGAGCTGCTGCCCGGTGGCGGCCTCGACGGCGAGCCCGAGGATGACATAGCCGGTGTGCGAGTAGTCCCAGTTCTCGCCGGGGGCGAAGTTGCGCGGCGTGGAGAGCCCGATCGCGATCAGCTTATCCGCCGTCCAGGCGCGGAACGGGTCCGCGTAGAGCTGTGGGGCGAAGTCGGGATTCGGCACGTAGTCCGGGTAGCCGGCGGTCATGTTGGCCAGCATCCGCAAGGTGACCAGGTCGGCATCGGGGAGGTCCGGCAGCCACCTGTC
>JAUIGA010000009.1 GCA_030430125.1 Chloroflexia bacterium
GTTCGAGTCCCTCACCCGGCACCGGAATTCAACAGATTGTGACGGACACAGGGAAGATCGGCACGTGAGTCGGAGTGGCGCGTGAATTGCGCGTCAATTGGCCACGCTTTCACATGGTTGAACCGCAGTCCCCCAGGCCAGCCAGCTAGCCTCCACCCCTTTGGCCGCGCCACAGCCAAAGGGGTTTCTGTATCGGCACGCCCATGCTATGGTGGCGCCAGTCCACACGGCTACTCACGCAGCGCGGCTCGCACGAGTCCAATGCTGCCTATGATCACGATAGGGAGAGACGGATTGTGAAACCACTCCTTCACACCAGGACCGAAACTCCGATCAAACTCGGGCCTACCCGTCCGGCCGGACGGGTCAACCGGCGTCGAATCCTTCAAGGATCAGCCGGAGCGGCTGTCGCCATGGCTATCGGTGCCCCAATCACGTTCGGGTCGAAGGTATCCGCACAGGAACCCGTGACACAACTCGTGGTGGCGGCGAGCGGGGATGTCGATACGCTTGACCCACATGTGAGCCAGCTCCTGCTCTACGGCAACATGCTTCGGCGAACCTGCTTCAGCTCTCTCGTACAGTACAGCCCAACTCTGGACTATGTCCCTGACCTTGCGGAGAGCTGGGAGAACACCGACGACCGCACCTATGTCTTTCACCTGCGGCCCGACGCGACCTACCACGACGGGCAAGCGGTCGAGGCGAGCCACGTTCAGTTCTCTTTCGAGCGGATCGCAGAGAAGGGCACCGTCTTCTCCAGCCGCGTAGCCAATATCGAGTCGTACGAAGTCGTAGACGCGCACACGATTCAGATTCGGCTCGCCGAGGTGCAGGCCGACTTCATTGATGGGCTAACGAAGCTGAGCGTCATCTCGCCCGAAGCTGCCGAAACCATCGAATCACAACCGATCGGAAGCGGCCCATTCCGATTCGTGGAATGGCAACCGAATGATCGCATCGTGCTGGAGCGGAATCCGGACTACTGGAACCCCGACCTCCCGGGCGTCGATAGCCTCACATTCCGCATCATGCCGGAACCGCAGGTGGCCCTGACAAACCTGCAGGCGGGTGAGATCGACGGTATCCTCGAATTCCCTGTCTCCCAGGCAGCGTTCATCCAGGACGCAAGTGACGTCACTCCAGTCGTCGTTCCGACGAGCAGCATTCACATTTTTGAGCTGATGGGCAAGAACTCGGAGCCCATCCGGTCAAGTGTTGCGGTCCGCCAGGCGCTCGCACACTGTCTTGACAAGGATGCTATCCAGCAGGCCGTGTTCTCAGGTGAGGGACGCCAGAAGACGAGCTTCGTACCGGTCGACAGTTGGGCCTACGAGGAACAGTCCGGCTACGACTACGACCCTGACCGCGCGAGAGCGTTGCTCGACGAGGCTGGCTACGGGGACGGCTTCGAGTTCACCTGTATCCTCCCGTCGGGCAACCCCGAGGGTGAACAGGCCACCACCATTTGGCAAGCAGGACTGGCAGAGGCCGGCCTGACCATGAACATCGAGACGCAGGAGCTCTCGGTGTGGCTCGACAACTACATCAACCATACGTACGACATTACCTGGAACGTCTTCCCGGGGTTTGCAGACCCGAACTACTTCGTCGGATTCGCTCTCCAGCCCCACTTTGCCGACCAGTGGCAGAATGCCGAGGCCGAGGATCTCGCCAATCAGGCGAACCAGGTTCTCGATACCGAGCAGCGCGCGGCACTGTATTCGCGGCTTCAGCAGATATTCGCGGAAGAGGTGCCAATTCTCGTCACTCAGGAGGTGCCTGCCGCGTCTGTGGTCAGCTCGGGGGTCAGTGAGTGGAGCATCAATCCGCTCGGCGAGGTTGTCTTGAACGGTGTGACCATCGAATCCGACGATGAGTAGCGGGAGCGCAGCATTGGCATGGGCACATTCGTGCTGCGGCGTATCCTTGAACTGATCCCAACACTTCTGATCATCTCCGCAATCGTATTCGGGTTGCTCCGGCTCGCGCCGGGCGACCCGGCCGCCATGAAAATGGGGCGCGAGGCGGCACTTCCAGAGAATCAGATTCGGCTGGAGGAGCTCCGACTCGAAATGGGGCTCGACAAGCCGATCGTTGTTCAGTACGTCTATTGGCTCGGCGATGTCGTGACAGGGGATTTCGGCGAATCAAATCGCAGCGGTAGATCGGTCCTCGATCTCTTCACATCAAGGTTGCCGGCAACGATCCAATTGGTACTTGGAGCGACCGGCATCGCGTTGCTCGTCAGCCTGCCGGTGGGAATCGTCTCAGCGATACATCGTGGCTCGAAGATTGACCGGTTGTCGATGAGCCTCGTTTCGGCCGGGCTTGCGATTCCCAGCTTCTGGCTCGGACTCATCCTGATTCTGATATTCAGCGTCAGACTCGGGTGGCTGCCACCTTCGGGATATGCTCCGTTGCTGGAGGATCCCGCCGAGAACCTGCGTCGGTTGTTGCTACCGGCCGCCACGCTTGGTGTGTATCTGGCCGCGACGTTGACACGGTTTCTTCGGGCCGACATGATCGAGGTCCTGGCAACTGACTATATCCGCACCGCGCGCGCGAAAGGTCTCCGCGAACGGCACGTGGTCATGAAACATGCGCTCAAGAACGGTCTTATCCCCGTCCTCACCATCACGGGCCTCGAACTGGGGGCGCTATTGGGCGGAACCGTGATCGTCGAGCAGGTATTTGGCTGGTCTGGTGTAGGGTGGTTGACGTTGCAGGCTGTAGCAGATCGAGACTACCCGGTGGTCCAGGCTTCGGTGCTGTTCATCGCTCTTGGCCTCGTGCTTGTCAATCTCCTCGTCGACATCCTGTATGGGTACCTCAATCCCCGAGTACGCCCTGGGTTTGGGGGATAGTCGATATCCATGGCACAGGCTGTCTCGGAGCACCACAAATTGACTGAATCTGGTTTGCCGGGCATGCGACTCGCAATCAACCGTATTCGGGACCTAGGCAGGAACCCTCAGATAACGATCAGCACGATCGTGGTCGGTGTCGCCCTCATATGCGCGCTGGTCCCAGGCTGGGTCGCACCGTACGACCCCAACAAGATTGACCCGATCAACATGTTGCAGGCTCCATCGTGGCAACATCCCTTCGGCACTGATGAGTATGGCCGGGACATACTCACTCGCGTGATTCACGGATCGCGCGTCGAACTCGCCGTGTCTGTCGCCGGTGTCGTGCTGGCATTTGCAATAGGCGTGCCGCTCGGGCTCATTTCCGGGTGGCGCGGCGGGCTCGTCGACTCCATCACCATGAGATTTCAGGATGCCCTGCTCGCCTTCCCCTCAATCCTCTTCGCCATACTGGTTGTGGCGGCACTCGGTGCTTCGCAATCAAGCATCATCCTGACGATCGGCGTAATCTTCATTCCCCGGTTCGCCCGGCTCGTACGGGGAACGGTTCTGTTTCTCAAAGAGGAGGAATTCGTTCAAGCGAGCCTCGCCTGCGGGGCAGACGATCGGCGTATCCTGATGCGCCACATTCTGCCAAATGCGTTTGCCCCCTTGATGGTGCAAGTTACCCTGGCACTCGCGGTCGCGATCCTGATCGAGGCAGGGCTGAGCTATCTCGGACTTGGTGTACAGCCACCGACGCCGACGTGGGGCAACATGTTGCAACAGGCACAGGCATACCCGGTCCAGGCGCCCTGGTATGTTCTCGCGCCCGGTGCCTGTATCTTCGTCATCGTGCTCGCCATGAACATGCTTGGCGACGGTCTGCGGGACAGCCTCGACCCGCGCATGCGCGGGTTGTAGCAGACTGGAAGGACTCCGACATGACTGCTCAAAGCACATTTGAGACAGACCAACGCGAGGAGCTCATGCGATTCGACGCCGTCCGCCGGGCCGGTGTTGCGTTCCTGCTCCGACACATCGGGGAAGATGGTTCCGTGCCGCAGGCCCAGGGCCGCGTCACCATGTATCGCGTCCCTTGGGCACTGGCCGTCGGTGGCGAATGCGCCGCCGCGCATCGCGTGCTGGGGTGGATCGAACGCTACGGCCTGGATACAAACGGCGAGTTCCACGGCGGTATCCAGCGGGATCCGACAGCAAATCACACGTTCAACACCTACCCGGAGACCTGCCTCGCGTTCGGCGCCCAGCTCCTGCGGCGGTTCGACATCGCCCGGCGCACCATGACCTTTGCCAGCCAGTACCAGTGTCCGGAAACTGGCGGTGTCTACATGGATCGCGAGCAACCGGGACCGCACGGCCCACAATTGCTGTTCCTCACCTGCCAGTTTGGTATGTCAGCAGCGATCACCGGGAACATGACGGAGGCAATACATGCTGCCTGCTGGCTTGAGCGTGTGTGGGAACATCAACCAGATTTGCCGGCACGGCTGTACACCATGTGGACTGAGCACGACGGGTTGGTCACGGCGGTGCCGGCAGGCGAAGAAGCACGCCACGTTGTGAACGAAAGCCAGCAAGAGCGCCAGTTTCACTACAACGGTGGGATTGCCGCCGCGTTTCTGGGTCAACTCTACCTTGCTACCGCCGAGCCTCGTTGGCTAGAGCTCGCTCGTCGGTACCAGGCGTTTTCCATGGAAAGCACCGAGCAGCAATTCAACACACGACAGGTTTGCAAGAGCGCCTGGGGGGCCGCACAGCTCGCATTTTCGACCGGCGACACCATCTACGCGGACTGGTTGCGCAAGATGGGGAACTGGTTCGGCTCAATCCAGGAATCTGATGGCCACTGGAACAACTCCGACTACCTCGATCCCAACCCTCCGTTGGCGAGCCAAATCGAAGTGACCGCGGAGTTCATCATTCACATGGACGCACTACTCTCAGCCCTTGCGACGAACACACGATCCGTGGGTAAGTGTACTTTCCACTGAGTGCCCAGCCCGCACCACACTACGCCCGGGTCGGCAGCTGAACGGTCACATCCTCCGGAAGTACCTGGTCGATTCGCTCCAGCACCCAGGTCGGCATTGCTTTCGGCTCAAGTGTCGCGAGGTCGTCGCGCGTAGCGTCGCCCGTGAGCACCAGCGCAGACGGCATGCCGGCATCGAGCGCCATCCTGATATCCGTCGCCAACCGATCCCCGATCATGACGCAATCGCTCGCGGTGAGACCGAGCCGGTTCAACGCCGCTTCGAGCATGAACCGGTCCGGTTTTCCGGTGTTCTGCTGCAGGCGCGCACCGGTGCACCCCTCGACCGCGCCGATGATCGCCCCCGCGTCGGGTTCACCACGACCGCCCGGGAACGGGCAAAAACGATCCGGGTTGGTCGCCACCAGGAACGCCCGCCCATAGGTGCGGATCGCATCGAAGGCGATCTGCAGCTTCCGGTAGTCGAATAACCGATCGTAGCTGGCAATGACGATGTCAATCCGGGTGGGATCATCCGAAATCGCGATACCGGACGCCTGCAGCGCATCGATCAGGGGCTGCTCGGCGATCGGGAACACGGTGGCACCAGGATGATGGAGCAGCAACCACGACGTCATCGTGTCGACCGTGGTGAGAATCTGGTCGGGATCTACCGGGATACCCAGCCGGGAGAGCTTGGAGACGTACTCGGCCGGCGTTCGCGTGGGGTTGTTGGACAGGAAGAGAACGTTCCGTTCCAGAGCCTGCAGCGTCTCGACGAAGCGCCTGGCGCCCGGCAGCAGCGCGTCGCCCAGGTAAATCGTTCCGTCAAGATCGAGAATGTATCCACGCGCGAGACTGCTCGGCCGGCACGTCTCGCCGAACGCTGGCTGCTCAAATGCACCAGTCATGGTGTGGGCCCCCTGGAATCTGTGTCGCCTGCAGTCGCTGGCAGCTTCCAATCAGCATAGCCGTCCCAGACGTCGAAAGCCCTCAAGAATAATGTGCATGCACATACGTGCAATACAGCGACCGTCGATTGACACAATCGCCGTCCCGTCCGTAGCCTGTCGGTGCAAAATGAGGTTGGGCACGGAACCGGATCAGGATTGCGCCGCACCTGCCGCATCGAACTGGGACCGACGGGCAGCGTATCGGTCCGCAATGACCAGGAAACCTGCAGAATGGAGCTACATGGATGACAGCACGGAAGGGCCGTTCGCTTGTGGACACGGCGCTTGCAAGCGCTTCGACGACTCGCGATGTTGTGATCCGCCCGGGAGCAATCGGTGAGGTTGGGAGTTTTTTCCGCGCTCTCTGGCCCGGCAGAACCGCCTTGATCGTCGCTGACGAGCGAACGCTGAATATTGCCGGCCGCGCCGTGCAGCGGGCACTCGACGCCGCGGGAATTCCCGTGGCATCGCCGTTCGTGTTTCCCGCGGTTCCGACGTTGCGCCCCGACATCGCTCGCGTCGTCGAGCTCAGGCAATGCCTCGGACCGTCGACCGTGCCGATCGCGGTTGGTTCTGGAACGCTCAACGACCTGACAAAACGCGCCGCGTTCGAATCCGGCCTGCCCTACATGGTCGTTGCAACGGCAGCCTCGATGGATGGCTACACGGCATCCGGCGCCGCGCTGATCTCCGACGGCGTCAAACAGACATTCGATTGCCCAGCTCCAGCCGTCGTGGTGGCGGATCTCACAGTCATCAAGGACGCGCCGCAAGCCATGACCGCATCGGGATACGGAGACCTCGTCGGCAAGGTCACCGCCGGAGCGGACTGGATACTCGCCGATGCGCTGGAAATCGAACCGATCATGCCGGATATCTGGCACATGGTCCAGGACCCGCTCCGCGGCATGATCGATGCGCCCGAGCGGTACTTCACCGGCGATGAAGCGGCCGTGGGACCGCTGTTCGAGGGGCTCGTCATGACCGGCCTCGCCATCCAGGCGGCAGGAACAACCAGGCCTGCATCGGGCAGCGAGCACCAGTTCAGCCATCTGTGGGAGATGCGGGGACTCGAGCACAAAGGCGAGCTGGTCTCACACGGCATGAAGGTGGGTCTCGGTACGATCGTTTCGACCACGATCTACAACCGCCTTCTTGCCCGGCCAATCGAGTCGCTCGACATCGACCGTGTCGTTGCCGCCTGGCCCACAATGGCCGAGCGGGAGGCTCTCATCCGGCGCACCCACGACCACCCTATGCTGGTCGAGAAAGCACTGACCGAATGCCGGGCAAAGGACGTGTCTCCAGACCAGCTCCACCATCGTCTAGCGCTGCTGCGGGATCGGTGGCCAACGCTTCGGGAACACTTGCAGGCGCAACTCCTGCCACTTGACGTCTTGAGCGGACTGCTCGCAAGAGCGCACTGCCCAATTCGACCCGAGGACATTGGACTCACAATGGCCCAGATGCGCGCAAGCTACCTCGCGGCGGGCCACATCAGGCGGCGCTATACCGTCTTCGACATCGCGGCAGAAATCGGACTTCTGGATGACTTCGTGGACGAGATCTTTGCGCCGCGGGGTCCCTGGGATGCCGGCACCGGTATTGGAGTGGCATCATGAACCAGCATCGACGGGTCATTGCTGTTGGCGCAGACAACGCCGGAGCTACGCTCAAGAACACCATCAAGGCGGCGCTCGAGCAGGACGAACGCATCGAGATAATTGATTTCGGTGTTCCGCACGAGGACGATGATACGGCGTATCCGCACATTGGGCTTCGCGTGGCAGAGGCCGTTGCCGCCGGAGAGGTCGAACGTGGATTGCTGATCTGCGGAACCGGCATTGGCATGGCCATTTCGGCCAACAAGGTACCCGGCGTTCGCGCGACGGTGGCCCACGATTCCTACTCGGTCGAGCGCTCGGTGCTCTCCAACAACTGCCAGGTGCTTGCCTTCGGGGCGCGGGTCATCGGTCCGGAACTGGCGCTGCGCCTCGCACGCGAATGGCTGACCTACGAATTCGACGACCATTCATCCTCCGCGGCCAAGGTTGCGGTGATCACAGAGCATGAAGCCGCGCTGGGGCACCGGTCGGGCGATTCCGAACGCGTGCCCGGTTGCTGATCGGGAGCAGCATCCAGGCGGTTGACCGTCGAGTTGAGTCTCGGCTGTCAACCACCTGAGTGCAATCGACCGAGCGCGTGGATCTGGTCCTTCGTGCGCTCATAGAGGTCGCGGTAGATGCGGTAGCCTGCGTCATACACCGGGCTGTTGTTCGGGTCTGGCTGGATGGCCCGATCGATGCGCACCCACGCCGGATCGCGCAGGTCGGTCTCGCTGACGATTCCCGTAGCCAAGCCCGCCAGCATGGCGTCACCAAAGGACGCGCCGATGGTGTGCTCGGGTACCAGCTGGGTGATCCCGCAGATGTCGCTGACGATCTGCATCCAGAGGTCACCCTGGGTTCCACCTCCCACCGCTACGACTCGCCGTGGCGTGGCATCCAGATCACGCATGATCTCCAGATGATGCCGAACGCCATACCCAACACCTTCGAGCACGGACCGATAGAGGTGCGCGCGGTCGTGATGCAGGGTCAAACCCGCGAACATGCCACGCGCGTCGGGATCGTGCAGCGGGGTGCGCTCGCCGGCGAAGTACGGGAGGCACATCAGTCCATCGCTGCCCGCGGGCACCGACGCGGCCATCTCCCCAAGTCGCGCGTAGGCATTGATCCCCGCTTCGGTCTCGGTTCGACGCTCGTCACCGGCCAAAACGTCGCGAAACCACCTGGTGATGAGACCAGAGGTCGCCATGCCACCCATCACAGCCTGCCGGTTGGGCAGACTGTACGCTGCTGTCCAGAGTCTGCGGTCGGGTCTGGCCCGATCGACCAGGTTGAGCAGGAAGGCTGTGCTGCCGTACATCAACATCATGTCGCCAGGATCGACCACGCCGACGCTCGGCGCTTCGGCGGCCACGTCGATGGTGCCCGCCGTCACCGGCGTTCCTGCAGGCAACCCGGTTTCTGCGCTCGCCGCCGCGGTCACTTGACCGGCGACCTCGCTGGCGTCCAGCAGGCGTGGCAAACGATCGAGATCGATGATGTCGCTTGCGTACCGGTCGTCCCATTCGAGCTGCTCAATATTGAACAGGGGATTGAATGCCGAAGCTGTGTGGCGATCGATGACATGCTCGCCAGTCAACCGATGCACTACATACCCGCTGGAACCATGCACCATGGCGGTGCGCGCGAAGATGTCGGGCTCGTGGTTGCGCAACCAGAGGATTTTGGGACCGACCGCCTGGCTTGTGAGCGCCATCCCACTCTGGGCGAAAAGCAGGTCGGCTCCGTAGCGCTCCTCCAACCAGTGGACCTCGGCAGATGCGCGCGTGTCGATGCCATACAGCACCGCGCGCCGCAGCGGGCGACCATCGGCGTCGACCGGCAGCATGCACGGTCCGATCGCGCTGACGGCGACTCCGCCAACGTCCGCGCCGGAGTACCTGCCTGACAGCAACTCCCGGCAGATCGATACGAACTCGCCCCACCAAATCGCGTCCGCGTCGTGCTCGGCCCAACCCGGACGCGGGAAGCTGGTGTCATGCCCGATCGTTGCCGTGGCGAGTATGGTGCCATCTGGCGAGCACAGCACCCCCTTCGAGCTGGAAGTGCCGATGTCGATGCCGAGCAGCAGTGACCCAGCCATTGAATCGTGCCTCCTCGCTGCGTCAGGTTACACGCGCCAGGTGCGCGAGCATCGCCGTTGGCTCGTCAGACGTCACCGTGTCCATCCCCCAGGCGATCGCCCATTCGAGATCATCAATCGTGTCGCAGGGTCCTCCCCCAACACGCAGATCAGAAGCGTGGGCTCGCTCGACGTCCTCGTGGTTGCGCGCGCGGTACTGATGCAGGTTGACCTGTGTGCACCCCAGTTCCAGCGCCGTCTCGATCGCCCGTGCATCGTCCGGTCGCGCAATGAATGCAGTCGCCAGCTCCGGCGCATGCTGGCGAACCAACTCCACGGCGACAGGATCGAATGAGGTCACGATGGAGCACTCGCCAAGCGACCGCTGTTCGACCTCGTGGACGATGCCCTCAACGATCAGGGAGAGCCGCTCGGGCGTATCATGCTTGATCTCGAACTGAATCACGTCGAACGTCGCGATCACGTCCAGTGCCTCGGCCAGGGTAGGCACGCCGACCGGTTCCGGCCACGACAGGCAGGTGCCGCGAGCGTCCAGCCCTGCCAGCTCAGCGGCGGTCAGATCTGCCACCGCACCACCGCCGTTGGTCGTCCGGTCGACCGTCGCGTCGTGGATCACCACCAGAACGTCATCTTGCGCCAGTCGAACGTCGAACTCCACTCCGGCCAGCCCGATAGTGCGAGCGTGGGCGAACCCGGCAACGGTGTTTTCCGGCGCTTCACCTCTTGCTCCCCTGTGGCCGATGATCTCGATTCCAGCCAAGAGTATCCTCCTTCATGGCACGTGTGGATTCGTTGGTTTCGCAGGCGCTCTGGGGTCACGATACCGGACGTTTCGCCAGTAGCGGCAGGATCGTTGACGGCACGTCGGACGTGGCCGCGTCGACCCCCCAATCCAGGCACGTCTGCAGGGCCTCCGGGCTGTTGCACTGAAACCCAACCACACGCATGCCCAGTCGATGGGCGCGTTCCACCATGGCGATGGACGATCGCTCCAGCGACATGTCCGCCTGCGTGCATCCGAGCCGCAACGCGGTGTCGACGTACTCGTCGGTGTCGTACGCTCCAATGAATGCCCGGCGAAGGTCCGGGGCAACACGGCCAACGGCCTCTACCGCGACCTCCTCGAAAGAAGACACGATGACGCGGGATTCAATCCCACGCTGTCGGATGTGCTCCACGACCATCCGGGCAACGTGCTTCATTCGCTCGTTGCTGTCTTTCTTGATCTCGATCTGTATCAGGGGCATGTCGTCCAGCATATCGAGGACCTGATCCAGCGTCGGGACGCCGGTCGGATCGGGCCACGACGGGCACCCCGCACGTGCGTCGAGTCGAGCAAGCTCGGCTGCCGTGAACGCCTCCACCGGGCCGGTCGCGTCCGTCGTGCGATCGACTGTGGCGTCGTGAATCACGGCGAGCTGTGCATCCCGCGTCAGGCGCACATCGAGCTCGATGGCCTGCAGCCCCAGGCGCTTCGCATAGGCGAAACCTGGCAACGTATTCTCCGGAGCTTCGTCCTTCGCCCCACGGTGTCCGACAACCTGAAACCCTCGCACGCAACGCCTCCCGCAACCTTGTCGATCCGTCATGGAGACAGCCTGTCGGCAGCATCCCCGGTCGCATGGTCCCACAGCAGTACAAACGTGCACAATGGTTGCTGCACGTATGTGCATTTGACCAGAAGCGCGTTGACAGCAACCATGCACGCTGACTAGGGTAGGCACATCATGAACAAACACTCACGCACATCTGATCACACAGAGGGGCAAACAGTGTCTGTTGCGGAGAATGCCGAGCTCATGACATCCGTCGCACGGCTCTACTACCTGGAAAAGCTGGGTCAGGGCGAGATCGCTTCGATCTACGGCGTTTCACGGTCAACCATTTCCCGCATGTTGACCACCGCTCGCGAACTCGGTATCGTCCGCATATCCGTCGACGACTATGACCCATATGATCGTGAGCTCGAACGCCGACTGGTCGAGCGCTTCGGACTTCGACACGCCGTGGTGGTGCGTTCGGTGACCGGGTCGGATGTCGGGACCAGGCGAGCCGTTGGCTACTTCGCCGCTCCCGAAGTGGAACGCTGGGTCGGCGACAGCAGGCTGGTCGGTGTCGCCGGCGGCCGCACCCTCGGCGAGTTGTTTCGCGCCTTCGGGCATCGCACCACGTCGCACGATCTTGAGGTTGTGCAATTGATGGGGATGATCGGCTCCAGCCCGACGAGCGTCGACGCTTCGGAGTTGAGTCGCGTCCTTGCCAGCCGGTTTCAGGGCACGTTCCACAACATCAATGCACCGGCTTTCGTCGACTCCATACGCACCCGCGACCTGTTTCTCTCCCACTCCCAGATTCGCTCGGTCTGGAGCCGATTCTCGGTGATGGATCTGGCCTTTGTTGGTGTCGGCACGCTGGAAGAATCGGTGTTTGCCGAGAAACAGGTACTCGACGCCGATGCCCTCGACGCTATCAGGGCTTCCGGTGCAGTCGGGGAGATTTGTGGTCGGTTCTTCAATGCTGCCGGATACGAATGCGCTTCCCCGTACCGGGATCGCGTAGTGAGTGTTGGACTCGATGTTTTGCGAGACGGAAAGGAGGTGGTCGCGGTTACCACCGGAAGCGTTCGAAAGGATGCCGTTCGCGCCGCGCTGAAGGGCGGGCTGGTCCATGCCCTCGTGATCGACGACGCGGGCGCCGCCGCAGTTCTGGGGCAATGAACATCTGTGCACGGTGGATTCACGAAGCGTTAAACGCTGCGGTCTCCGGAATGTGGTCCCATATGCTGGGCGTCGATGGATGCGCCCGAGGATGAGGCGGAAGCGGCAAACGGTGCTTGTCAGATTGCACCCTTCGTGACATATACAACGGTTCGATGGAGGAGAGAGCATGAATCGCACGAATCGACGCAAGTTCGCCGGAAGCGCCGCGGGGATCGCCGCTGCCATGGCTGCTGGTATGCCCAGTGCGCGCGCCGCGTCCGAACGATTCGCCGCGCCGGCGGTCATCGCCAGGCAGGATGGGCCGGTAGAGGTCGTGTTCTCGAACATCTGGGGCACGCCTCCGGGTGGCGACGAGCCAGAGAACGAGCATCCCGTTGAGCTCCTGATCGACGCCTTCAACGAGCAAAGCACCGATGTCAAGGTGACCGGGCGCAATGAGGGCGGCGGCTACTACGAAGGGCTGCAGAAGCTCCAGGCTGAGCTGGCGGCCGGCAACCCGCCGGCGCTCTGCATCACGCCCTGGAACAGCATCAACTGGGCGGACGAAGGTCTTGGTATCGTCAACCTCGAGGAGGTTGCCGGTGACGAGGTCGCCGAGGTCTTCTCGGTCCTTCGTGAGCAGGTCGTCCCGCTGGTTCAGGTCGACGGTCTCACCAAGGGCGTGCCGTTCGCCTTCTCGACGCCGGTGGTCTACTACAACGCCGACATTCTCGCCGAGGCCGGGGTCGACGCCGAAACACTGTTCTCCTCGTGGACCGGCTTCGCCGAAGAGGCGCCGAAGGTGCAGGAGGCGATCGACGGCAACCCGGTATTCGGGTTCCTCGGCGACATGCAGTGGACAGCGCAGAGCCTCATCCAGAACAATGGCGGGTTCGTTATGAACGACGATCTGCGTCCGGTGATGAACAGCCCCGAGGCGATCGCAGCGATGGAGACTATTGCCGCGCTCGATCGCGAGGGTCTCTACGATCGCTCCACCGCGTCCGAGCGCCGCGCGTCCTTCACCGCCGGCTCGACCGCGTGCTGGATCGGGAGCATCGCTTCGCTGGGTGGCCTCCGGACCAACGTGACGTTCGACCTGCAGACCTCGACCTTCCCGCCGTTCCTCGACAAGCCACGCAATATGTCCAGCGGCGGCTCGTTCATCGGCATGTACGCGCGCGAGGAAGAACAGCAGCAGGCGGCGTGGGAGTTCCTCAAGTTCGCGCTCTCCGAGGAGGGGTACGCGATCTGGATGCAGACCGGCTACCTCAACGCCACAACCTTCGATCTGCCGACGCTCGAGGGCCAGGAAGCGGCCTACACCCAGCTCGAAGAGGGGCTAACCCGCGAGACACCGTGGCCCGGCGCGCGCGGTGGCGAGCTGCTGCAAATCTGGCAGGACTACGTCGCCCGCATCTGGGCGAATGACATCAGTGCCGAGGACGGCTGCAATGAGGCCGTCGAAGAAATCAACGCCGTCATCGGGTAGCCAGTCCGGGGCGCTCTGCGATCGGCGACGGAATCAGCACAAGGGCGAACGATGCACAGGCGCCGGGTGGGCCGGCAGTTTCCACCCCGCGAGACCGAGGCGCCGGCATCGGTAGTACGAACGTTCGATTCGGATAGCAGGAATGGAGCACGCAGCCATGAGCAAGATGACGCGCCGGAAATTTGCAAGCACCGCCGCGGCAACGGGTGCGGCGGTAGCTGCCGGATCGGCGGCCGCAAGCGCCGCCTCATCGCGCTTCGCCGCTCCCGCCGTCATTCGGGCCCAGGATGCCCCGGTGGAAGTGGTCTTCTACAACATCTGGGGAACCCCGCCCGGTGGTGAGGAACCGGAAACCAAGCATCCGGTGGATCAGGTGATCGACGCCTTCAACGAGCAGAGCACCGACGTCAAGGTTCTTGGGCAGAACCCGGCGGGTGGGTACTTTGAAGTCCTGCAGAAGGCACAGGCCGATCTCGCGGCCGGCAATCCGCCGGCGTTGGTGATCACGCCGTGGTCCAATATCTTCTACGCATACGAGGGGCTGGGCGCCGTTCCGCTGGAAGAAGTCGCCGGCGACGAATTCGATGCGACGTTCGGCAATCTCAAGGAACAGGTGTTGCCGCTGGTGCAGGTTGACGGGCACACCATTGGCCTGCCATACGCGTTCTCCTGCCCGGTTATCTACTACAACAACGACATCATCGGCGAAGCCGGTGTCGACCCGGAAACGATGTTCTCCACCTGGACGAGTTTCCTGGAGCAGGGACCGGCCGTGCAGGAGGCCGTCGACGGCAACCCCGTGATCGGCTTTGGCACGAACCTCGACTGGCCCGCCCAGAGCATCATCCAGTCGAACGACGGCTTCGTGCTGAACGACGCGCTGGAACCGGTCATGAACAGCCCGGAGTCGATCGCTGCGATGCAGATGATCGCGGACTTCGACAGCGCTGGCCTCTACGACCGCTCGACCACGTCGGAGACCCGAGCGTCCTTCCTCGCCGGTTCGATCCCGTGCTGGGTTGGCAGCATCGCCTCGCTCGGCGGGTTGCGCAACAACGCCACGTTTGACCTGCAAACGTCGACCTTCCCGACGTTCGGCGACAAGGCGCGCCGGATGTCGAGCGGTGGCTCGTTCATCGGCATGTATGCCCGCGAGGAGGAACAGCAGCAGGCGGCGTGGGAGTTCCTCAAGTTCGCGCTCTCGGAAGAGGGCTACGCGCTCTGGATGCAGACCGGCTACCTGAATGCCTCGACCTGGGACCTGCCCACGCTCGAAGGCCAGGAAGCGGCCTACACCCAGCTCGACGAAGGGCTGTCTCGGGAGTCGGCGTGGCCAACCGGTCGCGGTGGCGAGCTCCAGATCATCTGGGGTGAATACGTCGCCCGCATCTGGGCGAACGATATCAGTGCCGAGGACGGCTGCAACGAGGCCGTTGAGGAAGTCAACGCGATCATCGAGAGTCAGGGGTAGGACCGGCGGGAATGGCTCGGCCCGCATCTTGCTGGGCCACCCTGCGGGTTCTCGCGGCCCGACCTGCCGTGAGGCAGGTCGGGCGGCACGCGATCGACAAGGATTCGTGAATGGCGACGACGCGCACGTCGAATGAAATGCAGGTGCCAGCGCGGACGACTTCGCGTCGTGGCTTCGCGTGGCACCGACTGATTGAAGGGGCAACGCCGTACCTGTTGATTGCACCGCTGATCTTCCTGATCAGTGTGTTCGTCTACTGGCCCCTCTTCTATTCCACATACCTGTCATTTTTCGATTGGAACTTCGTCCGCCCCGACAAGGCGTTCGTTGGTTGGGACAACTACACCAGACTGCTGGATGACCCGCGCTTCGCTCGCGCGTTGCACGGTACGTGGATCTACTTCGTCGCCCTGATTCCCATCCAGGTGTTTCTGCCGCTCGGACTCGCCATGTTGCTGTGGCCGATCCGGCGCGCGAAGTCGCAGGCGTCCTATCGCATCATGCTGTTCTCGCCGACCGTGATCGCATGGTCAGTCGGCGCGGTCATGTGGCTTTGGATCTTCAACCCGCTGCAGGGTCTCCTCAACAAGCTGCTGGCGGAGTTCGGCGTTGAGCGCATCAACTGGCTCTCGGACCGTGATACCGCCATCTGGACCGTGATCGTCGTCGCGGCCTGGAAAACCCTGGGGTTCCACCTCATTTTGTATCTCGCGGCGCTGGAAGCAGTCCCGCACGACTATGTGGAGGCGGCGGCGCTGGACGGCGCCAACAATTGGCAGATCATGTGGACTATTCGGTTCCCGCTGATCACGCCAACGTTCTTCTTCGTGCTCGTCACCACGGTGATCTCGGTGAACGAGGACGTCTTCGGCGCAATCAACGTTTTGACGCAGGGTGGCCCGTTCGGATCAACCACCAACATCGTGTATTACCTCTATGAACAGGGGTTCCAGTATTTCCAGATCGGCGCGGCCAGCGCGGTGTCGGTCATCCTGTTCCTGGCAACCGTGCTCCTGACGTGGGTCCAGTTCCGCTTCGTCGAAAGGCATGTCCACTATGGCTAGCATGGTGACTGCACCACAGTCCACGAGCAGCAGGCGAAGCCGGCGAACCGGACGCGTCCTCATCCATGTGGTCGTGATCGTCATCTGCTTCCTGACGATCTTCCCGTTCTTCTGGATGCTTTCGACGGCATTCAAGCCGCCCGAAGAGGTGTTCACCAAGGACATCCGGCTCATCCCGAACAATCCGATCCTGTCCAACTTCCCCGACGCGTTCCAGTACTTTCCGGTGGCGCAGTGGTTCGGGAACAGCCTGGGCATCGCAGTGCTGACCACATTGGGCAAGCTCGTCATCAGTGTGCCGGCGGCCTTCGCGTTCGCACGATTGAACTTCCGGTTCGACAAGTTCTTTTTTGCCATGGTACTGGCGACCATGATTGTGCCTGGCGTGATCCCGATCGTCCCCAATTACATCCTGGTGTCTGACCTTGGGTGGATCAACACGTGGTGGGGCGTCGTCATCCCGTCGCTCCCGGCGACCGCGTTTTTCGTGTTCCTGCTGCGCCAGAACATTCTGCAGCTGCCGCAGGACTTGCTCGACGCCGCCCGCCTGGACGGCGCCGGCACGATGAAGCTGTTGCTGCACATCGTGTTGCCCAATATCCGCCCGGCGATCGCAGTGGTGATGATCCTTGCCTTCCTCGGTGCGTGGAACCAGTACCTGTGGCCGCTGCTCATCCTCAATGACTTCGATTCCAAGACGCTGGCAGTCGGGATGCAGTTCTTCTCCTCGAATACGGAGTCTGCCCAGTTGTGGGGTCCGATGATGGCCACGGCAACAATCGCGACCTTGCCGCCCCTGATCATCTACGCCCTGGCGCAGAAACAGATCATCTCGACCTTCGTCACTTCCGGAATCAAGGGGTGACACAGACGAGCACACCAACCCAAGCTATCCCGAAAGGACCATCGTGACCCAACGAGATCTGATGGAGCGACTTCGGGCGTCGGTCCGGCTGCAGGCCGAGCGCCTGCCCGCCGTTTCCGCTGCTCGCCCAATCGTCAATCGCCGCACCTTCCTGTTCGGGGCGACCGCGTCCGGACTCCCGTTCACCCGATCCGTCTCGGCGAGGTCGTCGCAGACACCTGGGGCGTCACCGGTCGCCGACCCAACGCTGCGGGAGCAGTTGTTCTCGCTTGGAATCGCATCCGGAGACCCGTGGCCAGACAGTGTGGTGCTCTGGACTCGCCTGGCACCGATGCCGTTTGAGGACGACGGAGGAATGGGCAATGCCCCGGTTGAAGTCGCCTGGGAAATGGCGACGGACGAGTCCATGACCACGACGGTGGCACACGGTACGACCACGGCCACGGCGGAGTGGGCCCACTCCGTCCATGTCGAAGTCACCGGGCTGCAGCCGGCGACCTGGTACTGGTACCAGTTCCGCGTCGGCGATGTCGAAAGCCCGATCGGACGCACCCGCACTGCTCCCGCCGCCGGAACCGATGTCGACAGATTCCGATTTGCGTTTGCGTCCTGCCAACGCTGGGATGTCGGGTTGTACACCGCGTACCGGGACATGGCGAGCCATGATGTCGACCTCGTTGTCCATCTCGGCGACTACATCTACGAGTCGCAGCACAGCGGCCGCGACCTCCTGCGAGCGGGGGATTTCCCGATCTCGGCGATGCTCGAAACACGAACGATCGAGTCGTATCGCTCCCGATACGCGCTCTACAAGCTCGATCCCGACCTGCAGGAAATGCACCGGCTCGCGCCGTGGGTCGTCACGTGGGACGACCACGAGGTCAACAACAACGTCTTTGGCATCCTGAATCGCGAGGAGCCGGCGGCTCAGATGCTGCTGGAGCGTCGTACCGCCGCCTATCAGGCATACTACGAACACCAGCCGCTGCGATCTTCAGCCAGGCCCGTCGGCCCCGACCTTCAGCTCTATCGGCGCCTGTCGTTCGGCAACCTGCTGGCGCTCAATGTGCTCGATACCCGCCAGTACCGATCGCCGCAGGGCATTGCCTGCGACGATGAGACACGCGCGGCGAACGATGGATTCTGCCCCGACTCCCTGGACCCGGATCGGACGCTGCTGGGAGCCGACCAGAAACGCTGGTTGACCGGTGAGCTTGACCGCACCACCGAACGGTGGAACGTGCTCGCGCAGCAGATCCCGTTCGCCCGCGTCGACAACGATGCGCGACCCGATGTCGCATCGTTCGGCGGCAAGGAAATGGACAAGTGGGATGGCTACGCCGTCGAACGGGAGGATGTCGCCCGTGCAATGTCCGGCGCGGCTGCCGAACGTGGATTCAACCCCGTGGTCATTACCGGCGATGTGCACGCAAACTACGTTTGGGACCTGAAAACCGATTGGGACGCCGCCGGACCGGAATCGGTGTTTGGTTCCGAGTTTGTCGGAACCTCCATTTCCTCGAACGGCGACGAGCCGCTGGAGGAGGATGGCGCGTTCACGACGTATTGTGGGAACCACAATGGCAACGCCCACAACCACCTTTTCGACAATCACCGAGGCTATGTCCTGTGCGAGGTCACGCCGGAATCTTGGCGCGCGGACTTTCGTGTCATGGACAACGTCACCGACCAGGATGCCGCCGCCACCACACTTGCCTCATTCGTCGTTAACGACGGTCGCCCCGGTGTCGAGCTGGATTCCGGCTGCTGACGCTGAAACCGGTTATTCCGACGCGATCAAGCCGCCCGGACAATGTCCGGGCGGCTTGATCGCAAACGGGACTCACTGCCGCAACATGCAACGGACTCCAGCATTGCCGGCATCAGCGGTTCGGAACAACAATCTCTCGCTGTGCACCTTCCAGCGGGAGCGCCACGGTGTGCCCCTCCTTCGCTGAAATGAGCGCGGCGATGCCGGCTTCGAGCGCCGCCGCCCCGTCTCGACCCGACGAGCCAACCTTCGCTCTGCCGTCCAGTGATTCGCGGAGATCGACCAGCAATTGTTGAGTGGTGCTGCGGGTGGGCGGCGCGTCGCCCAGTGGCTCCCGAGTTGCAACCAGCGGGTATCCACGCGTTTGGCCTGGGTCGAGTCGGGACGTCCTCACGATCCACGAGTCCCCCACCATCGTCGAAAAGGTGATTGCGCCGCTTGCGCCGCGGATGTCTATTCCAGGCATCGCGTCCCGTTCAAGTGAGACGAATCCCGTCGCTCCGGACGCGAACCGGACCATCGCGCTCACCCCTCTCTCGGACCACCCTTCGGTTGGCTGCCCCCAGGCGGTGACCTCGACGATGTCGCCGCCGATATACCGCAGCAGGTCGAAGATGTGGGTGCCGCCATGGATGGTGCCTCCTCGGGACCATCCGGACAGCGTGCCGACGGCTCCGATCTCGCCTCGTTCGATCAGATCTCGCGCTTCCCGCACCATCGGCGAAAAACGGTACGGGTGATTGACCACGAGGTCGATGCCGGCATCCTCGCATGCGGCAATCATGGCGTCCGTCTCCGCCATGCTGGTGGCCATCGCCTTTTCAACCACGATCGCGCGCACACCGGTTCCTGCCCTAGCGACGGCCCTTGTCACCGCAGCTTTGTCGGCTGACTGGGTGCAGATCGAGACCACATCCGGGCGCTCCTCAGCCAGCATGCGCTCGAGGTCATCGTAGGCTGCGACCTGCCACCGATCGCGGAACGCATCGAGTCGCTCGCGCCCTCGGCCGACGACGGCGACCAGCTCGTAGCCTGCTGTCGTGCGATAGGCCTCCGCGTGATTGACGGGATGGATGGTGTACAGGCCGGGATGCCGGTGTTCCCCCGAAAAGAATTCGGGCGGCCGCTTGTTGGTGACAGCGTCGTCATACGTGCTTGCGATGCGACCGGGGCCGACAATTGCCGCCCGTAGTGGTGCTGTCATACATCCTCCACCAATGAGTCGAAATACCATTCGGGGTGACTATCAAGCGGCTCGCCATTCCCGGGGGAGGAGACGGCGGCAATCTGGTCCCAGATCAGGCGCATGTGCCGCGCGACACGAGCCTCGGCGAGACGAGCATCCCTGTCGGCCAATGCGTCAACGATCCCGTCATGCTCCAGAATGACCCGCGTGCGCGTCCCTGGGTCGTCATTCTCTCCGTACTCCCGGCGATGCTCCCGAAGCAGCCCCCCAATCGAATCCAGCAGGGATAGCAGCACAGGGTTCCCTGCTGCCGAGACCATCGCCCGATGGAACGCGAGATCGGCCTCGATCGATCCATCCAGGTTCCCGGCGGCGTGGTCCATCGCAAACAACTCGATTTGACGCCGCATTTCCATCAGATCGTCTTCGGTGCGGCGGTGGGCCGCAAGGCGCGAGCTGGTGGTCTCGATCATCGCCCGCACCTCGTGGAGGTGCTGCGCGCTGCTGATATCCAGGCGAACAGCGCCCTGGAAGATGTTCACCAGGTCGTCGACGGAAAGTCGCCGGACGAAGGTGCCACGACCGGGGCGGACCTCCACCACGCCCAGCCCGACAAGCGATTGGATCGCGGCGCGCACGGAGGACCGACCCACACCGAAGCGCCTCATGAGCTCCGGTTCGGTCGGAAGCTGATCGCCCTCGCGAAACTCGCCGGACCGTATGAGCTCGACGATCCGATCGCGAACCTGGTCCGCGCGCTTGCGGACCACAATGCGATTGGAGTCAGTCATCTTGACACCTGTCCAATTGCACACTCATCCTTTCAGATGACATCAGACGTCATCTGTCCTGCCGCAGGCCCGTTGGGAAGATGGTATCAGACCACGTACTCAACCTGCTGTGGCGGCCACCATCGACAATCGCGGGCCGAGATTCCGATTCGGGTATTGACAACGCCTCAGGCCTCCCGTAGCCTGATAACATCGGACGTCACATGTCTTGGTCAAGACTGCTGGTCGAGTTGCGACGCGCACCGCCAACGAGCCAGATTGTGAACCGGGATGTATGTGATGCCGACGGTCATCGCGAGATCCTCATCTGTCTGCAACTGGAGGGGTGGTGCTCATGGTACAT
>JAUIGA010000010.1 GCA_030430125.1 Chloroflexia bacterium
CGGGAGATTTTGGTCAACCCGGTGCGTCGACACGGCGAGCCAGGGCCGACCGGCTACGGCAAATGTTGTTCTCGGGGGGTACCGCGTCGTCGGTCTCGGAGCTCCCTCTGCCATGGAGGCGAGCGGCGGAACTCGAGGCGATGTCGGCGGTTGGTGCCGACCTGCAGGTGCTTCGCGAGCTGGAGGATCTGGAATCCGCGATCGCCCGCCTGGAGGGCATCGGTAGCGTGTCAGAAATCGTCAACTTGGAGACGAGCGATCTCGCGGGCGACGGCTGGGCAGCGGTAAGCCAGTGGCTGGAAGATTGGGCTCGTGGGCTCGCGTCGATCATGCCTGCTGGACAGGGCTCGAACGTGTCGAATCTCATCGAGATCCCGCCTGGCGTGGTCAGGGCCATCGGTCGGGACTTGCTGAAGGGGTTGTTTCAAACGACGACGGCCTCGGTGCGCGGGGAGCATCAGTCAAGAACCCGAGGAGATGCAGGGGACCTCGCGGAGGCAACACGAGAGTGGGAGCCGGGATTGCCGTTCGATCTCGACCTGGTTGCGACGCTGGGCAGGGCGATCCGGCGTGGAGCCGGAGCGGGACGTGTCCAGTTGCAGCCAGACGATTTCGTGGTGCAGGAGCGGACCTCGCGTGTGTCCGTGTCTACGGTCCTGGCGGTCGACCGCAGCCGGTCGATGGGGCAGACTGGCGCGTGGTCGGCCGCGAAGCGAACAGGCATTGCCTTGCACGAGCTCATCGTGCGGTCGTATCCACGGGATGCGCTCGACATCCTGGCGTTCTCTTCCAGAGCCGAACGCATCGATATACGGTCCTTGCCAACCCTTGACTGGGACCGATATGAACATGGGACCCACCTGCAGGCAGCGCTCGCGCTTGCCCGCAACTTGCTGCGGCAAGGCAGGGGAGGTACCCGTCAGATTGTTGTCGTCACCGACGGTGAACCAACAATCGCGACGATCAAGGGGGAAGACGTGTTTTCCTCCCCGCCAACCGAGGAGATATTGAACGCGACCATGACCGAGGTCATCCGATGTACCCGGGAAGGCGTGGTTATCAATTTTGTCATGCTCGGTGAGCGCTGGCACGATGCATTCGCCTGGCAGGTCGCCCGCATCAACAAAGGACGTGTCTTCGAGGCCACCAGGCAGGATCTTGGGGCGTACATCATTCGCGATTACGTTTCGCGCTGAGCTGCACGCCTGTTTGGCGCGCGGTGCGGTATCTTGTAGTTGACGAACCGGTCCCGCGATTCCGGCGGGACAGCCCCCTGGAGTACCCTCTGTGGCGATAGCTGAAGGTCAGTGGAGAGAGGTCGCTCTCAGCGACGACGAGTATCGTCGGATAGTCGATCTGCTCGGTCGCGAACCGACATTGGTTGAGCTTGGCATGTTCGGCGCGATGTGGAGCGAGCATTGCGGGTACAAGCACTCGCGGCCCCATCTCCGCCAACTCCCAACCGACGCGCCATGGGTCTTGCAGGGCCCAGGCGAAAATGCCGGAGCGGTCGATATCGGACACGGCCTGGCCGCGGTTTTCAAGGTTGAATCGCACAACCACCCCAGCGCGGTGGAGCCGTATGAGGGTGCCGCGACCGGTGTCGGCGGCATCGTCCGTGACATCTTCACGATGGGCGCTCGGCCAGTCGCCATCCTCGATGCGCTCCGATTCGGTACGCTCGACAAGCCTCGAAACCAGTACCTCTTCTCCCACGTCGTAGCGGGGATTGGTGGTTACGGCAACTGCCTCGGCATCCCCACCGTCGGTGGAGAGACCGCGTTCGACGCGCGGTTCGATGGAAACCCGATCGTCAATGCCATGTGTGTCGGTATCGTGCCGCACGACGGCATTGTTCGCGCGAAGGCGAGTGGTGTCGGCAACAGGGTCGTCCTGATTGGCGCGAAAACTGGTCGCGACGGTTTACATGGGGCGATGTTCGCGTCGGTCGATGACCCCGAAGCATCGCATCGCGGGGTGATTCAGGTCGGCAATCCGTTTCTCGAGAAGCAATTGATGGAGGCTTGCCTGGCGCTACTCAAGACGGACGCCGTGGTCGCCATGCAGGATCTTGGGGCGGCTGGTCTGACCAGCTCAATCGTCGAGTGCGCGAGCCGGGGTGGGGTTGGTGTCGATATCGATGTCAGCCATGTGCCTCGGCGCGAAGACGGGATGACCCCGTATGAGGTCATGTTGTCCGAGAGCCAGGAGCGAATGGTCCTGGTGTGCGCGCCGGAGCGAGTTTCGGAAGTTGTCGAGATGCTGGCCCATTGGTCGCTCAGCGCGAGCGACATTGGCGAGATCACCGACAACGGCATTGTGACCATCCGCGAGGGCAATGAGACCGTCTGTGCAGTGCCGGTTGGATTGTTCATTGATGCATGCCCAACCTATCACGTAACCGCGGTCGAGCCCCACGAATCTCGGGGCCGCCGGGAAGCGGAAGTTGATGCCACCAGGGCAACCACCGCAACGTCGAAGGCCGCGGAGCTCGCATCGCTGCTGTCGCATCCGAATATCGGTTCCCGGCAATCCATCTGGGAACAGTACGACCACACCATCCTTACGAATACGGTTGATGGACCTGGCGGCGATGCCGCCGTGCTGCGGGTCAAGGGCACGCCGCTCGGCGTGGTGGTGGCAATGGATTGCAATTCGCGGTACTGCGACCTGGACCCGTACAACGGTGCGCGACTGGCGGTTGCGGAAGCAGCGCGCAACGTATCCTGCGCCGGAGGGCGCCCGCTCGGCATCACCAACTGCCTGAACATGGGGAATCCAGAGCAGTTGCCAGGTAGCTGGCATCTGCAGGAGTGCGTGCGAGGCATTGCCGACGCCTGCCGGGAGTTGAATCTTCCGGTGGTGAGTGGAAATGTCAGCCTGTACAACGAAACCGGTGGCGTTGCGATCCAACCCACGCCGATGATCGGTTGTGTTGGGGTTCTGGACGACGTTTCCTCGGCGCGCAAGGATGGGTGGCAACAGGGAGACGAACTGGTGCTGGTGTCATATGGGTCACCGACGCTGGGCGGCAGCGAATGGCTCGCGATTCGCCAGGGCCGCTCTGAAGGCGCCCCTCCAGAGGTCGATTTGCCGCTCGAGTTGCGGCTGCAGGAGCTTGCCCGATCCATCGCCGTCAACCCCGCTGTCCACGGTGTCCACGACGTATCCCTCGGAGGGCTGGCTGTTACCATTGCAGAAGATGCGATGACGCATGGCCTTGGCGTCAGGCTCGACCCTACGAAAGCTCCCGATGTAGACGATATCGTGTATTGGTTCGGCGAGCGCGCGGGGGCTATCGTGGTTGCGGTCGACCCACATTCTCGACAGTCCCTGGAACGGGAAGTGGGCGACGCCGGATTGTCGTGCGTCAGCCTTGGAACCATCGGCGGCGACGCCCTGATCTTCCCTGATGACTCACGCATGAGTCTCGACGCGATGTGGCAGGCGAGCTCGTCCGCCCTGACCGCAGCGCTTGAGAACGCAGAGTTGGTATCTGCCTGATTCGCCCGTCGCGCCACACCTCGCTACGGAAGGTGCCCATGTTCCCCAACGATTTGCCTGGCTTTGACGGCGACACGCTCCACGAAGAATGTGGCGTCTTCGGAATCCTCGCACCCGGAGAGGACGTGGCGCGAGTCACGTACTTCGCGTTGTATGCGCTGCAACATCGGGGTCAGGAGAGCGCGGGCATTGCCACCTATGATGAGGGGTCCATCCACGTGCATCACGGCATGGGCCTCGTCGCGCAGGCGTTCTCCGAGCCCGAGTTGTCACAACTCACCGGTTCGATGGCGGTCGGACACACGCGGTACTCCACTTCGGGGTCGGTCCGGGCGAACAATTGCGGCCCGATCCTGACACAGAGCGATCTCGGTTCGATTGTCGTAGCACACAACGGCAACCTCACCAACGCCGTGGCGCTCCGGGAAGAGCTTGAATCGCACGGCGAGGTGTTTGAGTCGTCGACCGACAGCGAGGTGCTGGCGCGAGTCATCGCCAGGGCACCCGGAGTGACGATCGTCGATAGAATCCGCAACGCCATGGCGCGGATGATTGGTGCGTTTTCGCTTGCGATATTGGCCGAAGGGCGGGTGTTCGCCGTCCGGGATCCCTACGGCGTCCGCCCGTTGTGTCTTGGCACACTGCACGGGCACAAGGTAGTTGCCTCCGAAACAGCGGCGTTGATGACCATTGGCGCGACATTCGACCGCGAGGTCGAGGCCGGGGAGATCGTCGAGCTGCGCGAGGGCGATGTGGTCTCTCATGGCGCGACACCGGCGAGCCACGAAGCGCTGTGCCTGTTCGAGATGATCTATTTTGCGCGACCGGACAGTCAGATTCGGGGGCTCCGTCTCCACGAGGCGCGACAACGAATGGGTCGCGAGCTCTACCGCGAACATCCCATCGAAGCCGACGTTGTGGTCGGTCTTCCGGATTCCGCCACGCCGGCAACCATTGGATACGCGAAGGAATCGGGCATACCGTACGCCGAGGCGCTGATCAAGAACCGGTACATCGGCCGCACGTTTATCCAGCCAGACCAGAAGTTGCGCGAACGGGGCGTGTCCCTGAAGTTCAACGTGATACCGGAGGTCGTGGCCGGCAAGCGAGTCGTGCTGGTTGATGACACTATTGTCCGGGGCACGACCAGCCGGCCAATTGTGAATTTGCTGCGTGATGCCGGGGCGAAGGAGATCCATATGCGGGTACACGCGCCACCGATCGTGTGGCCGTGCTACCTCGGGGTGGACTTTGCCAGACGCGAAGAGTTGATTGCCGCTCGCCTGTCGGTTCAGGAAATTGGCGAGGAGATCGGTGCTGACTCTATCGCGTACCTTTCTCTCGATGGGCTGTTCCGGGCGATCGGAAGCAACGGCGCCGGTTTCTGTACCGGCTGTCTGACCGGCAGCTACCCTGTGCCCGCGTTTACCAGCCTTGACAAGCTGGCGTTGGAAGTTCGAAGCAAGAATGGTTCGCGTGCGACCAAGGTGGGGATTGCGAAATGACAACAACCAGTGCGACTGCCAGGCGAACGGCGCTGTATGAGCGCCACGTCGAGCTTGGGGCACGGATGGTGGAGTTTGCAGGTTGGGAGATGCCCGTTCAGTATTCGGGCATCCTTGCCGAGCATCAGGCGGTCCGTTCCGCGGCGGGACTCTTCGACCTGGGACACATGGGCGAAGTGGAATTTGACGGGCCCGATGCAGAGGCGTTCCTGCAATGGACGACCACCAACGATGTGAGTCTGCTGCAACCGGGGCAGGCGCAATACTCGCTCCTGCCAAACGAGACCGGCGGGGTGGTGGATGACATCATCGTCTATCGAAAGACCGGAGATGCGAAAGCCTACTTTGTCGTCGTGAATGCGTCCAACCGCGAGCGCGACGTTGCGTGGTGGCAGGAGCTTCGATCTCGCCGCGGCGATCTGGACGTCACCGTGACCGATGTGTCCGACCGCACTGGTATGATTGCCATCCAGGGGCCGAACGCCGAGCTGATTTCGGTAAAGGTAACGGACGCCGAACTGCCGGCGATTGAGTACTTTACCTGGACCAGTGCCACCGTCGCCGGGGTCGAGGCGATGATCGCGCGCACGGGGTATACCGGGGAAGACGGCTTCGAGTTCTACTCCAGCTACGACGATATCGCGGCGATCTGGGACGCACTGCTCGTGGCCGGCAGTGACGATGGACTCGTGCCGGTCGGGCTTGGAGCACGCGATACGCTGAGGCTGGAGGCCCGCATGCCGCTCTACGGCCAGGAGCTGGGCGACGACATCAGCCCCTACGAGGCCGGATTGGGTTGGGCAGTCAAGCTCGACGCCAAGGAGTTCGTTGGCAGGGAGCCAATGGCTGCGACAAAGGCATCGAAACCGAAGCGCCGCACCGTGGGGTTCACGACCATCGAGCGATCGGGCGCGCCACGTACCCATTGCAAGGTGTTCGCAGGTGATGCTGAGATCGGCGAGGTAACC
Organism: Chloroflexia bacterium; assembly: GCA_030430125.1. Taxonomy (GTDB): domain Bacteria; phylum Chloroflexota; class Chloroflexia; order Thermomicrobiales; family UBA6265; genus JACCVC01. The sequence goes on from JAUIGA010000010.1 coordinate 5,978, forward strand.
AGCGGAGCGTTTTCGCCTACACTTCAAAAGAACATTGGACTCGCGCTGATCCAGCGCGAATACGCCGGAGTGGGCAAGCCACTGCATGTTGAGATTCGCGGAAAACGGGTGTCGGCCGAACAGGCGAAGACTCCGTTCTACAAGCGCGAGCAATAGGGATTCCTGATTTCGAGTCCGGATACCTCGTGAAGAGGACGTCCGGTATGTGTCGTGGTGAAAGAAAAGGAGCAGCGAGTGACAGCACCGGAGAATCGAAAATACACGAAGACGCACGAATGGGTACTCGTTGACGGCACGACCGCCGTCCTCGGGATCACCGACGTGGCGCAGAACGAGCTTGGTGACATCACGTACCTGGAGCTGCCTGAAGCCGGCGAGTCGGTCACCTCGGGCGAACCGTTTGGGGTGGTCGAGTCCGTCAAGGCGGCATCAGATGTCTATTCGCCGATCGATGGTGAAGTGATCGAGCGCAACGACGAGGCGGTCGATGCGCCGGAATTGATCAACCAGTCGCCGTATGAGAAGGCGTGGCTGGTCAAGGTCAAGCTGAACGATCCGTCGCAGGTCGATGCCTTGCTCTCTAGCTCGGACTACGACACCTTTGCCGCGGAGCAAATGGGCTGATTTCACCGCCAGGTGGCGGCATCCTTTCGCGAGCTCCATTCGCCGGGATGCTGCCGCATGACGCCTCTTGCTGGCGCGTGGCTGTCGGTATTCGTGCCGGGACCACGACTCGGTGCCATCTCAAGGACTACACATCGACATGACCTTCAATCCTCACACGCCAGAGGACCGAGAGAAGATGCTCTCCACCGTCGGCGTGGCATCGACCGACGACCTGTTCTCGCCGATTCCTCGCGAGTTCAGGTATCCGAATCTCGATCTCCCGCCCGCACTGACCGAGATGGAGGCGGACCGCCATCTCAACGAGCGTGCAAGCCGTAACTTCGTCCCTGATGGCGAGGATATCTATCTCGGTGCCGGTTCCTACCGGCACTTCATCCCGTCCACGGTGGATCACATGATTTCCCGTGGCGAGTTCTACACGGCGTATACGCCATATCAACCCGAGGTGGCGCAAGGCACCCTGCAGGTCATCTACGAGTTCCAGTCGATGGTCGCCGAGTTGTTCGGACTCGACGTTGCCAACGCGTCGATGTATGACGGCGCGACCGCGCTGGCGGAAGGCGCACTCATCGCTGTGTCCGCAACGCGCAAGCGCGAGAAAGTCCTCGTGGCACCGACGGTCAACCCGAACTACCGGTCTGTGCTTGAGACCTACGTCTCCGGCACCTCCGTCATCGCGGAGATCCTGCCTGCCGGAGACGACCCCTTTGCGTTCGATGCGTCGTCCCTGGAAGGTGCGTTGGACGACAGTGTGGCCTGCGTGGTGATCCAGTATCCGAACTTCTTCGGTTCGATAGAGGATGTCGCCGCCATCGCCGAGGTCGTTCATGCCGCTGGTGCTTTGCTGGTTGTGTCGACAACGCCGGTGCCATTGGCTGTGCTCAAGACACCTGGTGAGCTCGGAGCCGATGTCGCGACCGCCGAAGGGCAGCCGCTCGGCGTGCCGCCAAGCTTTGGTGGCCCATATGTCGGCCTGCTCGCGACCCGCCAGAAGCACATCCGGCAGATGCCCGGCCGGCTGGCCGGGATAACGACCGACGAGAGCGGCAAACGGGGGTACGTGTTGACCCTGCAGACCCGGGAGCAGCACATTCGCCGCGAGAAGGCGACAAGCAACATCTGCACCAATCAGGGGCTGATGGCAACTGCGGCGACGGTCTACATGGCCACACTCGGCCCGGAGGGCTTCCGTGAGGTGGCGAACCGAAGCTACCAGAATGCGCACTTCCTTGCCTCCCGGCTCGAGGCAAGGGACGGGTACAGCGTGGTCAACCAGACACCATACTTTCACGAGTTCGTGGTGCGATGCCCGCGTCCCGCCGCCGAGGTGAATAGCGCGCTGCTCGACAACGGCATTGTTGGAGGCCTGGACCTGGGAACAACCGATCCATCTCTGGCGGACCACATGCTGCTGTGCACCACGGAGCTTCATTCTCGCTCGTCGATCGACCGGCTGGTCGAGGCGCTCTGAGCCGAGCGCCAGACCTGACTGCTATACTGCCCGGGATATTCGCACGGCGATGTCGAGGCGATGTGACGCTCCGGCGCGGCGGTTCGGCGCGGTGACGCAAGACGGGTGCAGGTAGACAGTGACCAAACCGATCGTAGCCCTGGTTGGGCGTCCAAATGTCGGCAAGTCGACGCTGTTCAATCGGCTCATCGGCGAACGCAAGGCGATTGTCCAGAACGAGCCTGGCACGACGCGCGACCGCGTCTACGGCGCGACTGAATGGAACGGCGTCGACTTCACGGTCATTGACACCGGTGGATTGCAGGAAGATTCTGACCTGCCATCGGATGAGTCCGAGCTTCGCAGGTTGATCGCGCGACAGACTCGCAACCAGGCAACCATGGCGATCGCCGAGGCCGACGTGATCGTCATGGTTGTCGATGGGCGAACGGGTCCAACACCGCAGGACAACGAGATTGGCGATCTTCTTCGCCGTGCCAGCAAGCCGGTCGTGCTGGCTGCCAACAAGGCGGAAGGCACTGATGTGCGCTTCGAGGCGTATGAGTTCTACGAGCTCGGCCTGGGAGAGCCGATCCCGATTTCAGCCTATCACGGCAACGGCACCGGAGATCTGCTCGACCGGGTCATCGAGGAGCTGCCAAACGCCGAAGAGCTCGAAGAGGATGAAGTCGAAGGACCGAAGATTGCCATCGTCGGGCGACCGAATGTGGGCAAGAGTCGACTGCTGAATGCGCTGCTCGGGCAGGATCGGGCGATCGTTTCGGATATGCCCGGTACGACCCGAGACACGCTCGACACGGTCATCGAATGGGAGGGCCAGCAGGTCACCCTCATCGACACGGCGGGGATTCGTCGTCGCGGACGGGTGGAGGAGGGTATCGAACGATTCAGCGTCATGCGCTCCATGCGGGCCATCGATCGGGCGGATGTCGTACTCCTCCTCATCGATGCCACCGAGGACTTCACGGCGCAGGATCTCCATATTGCCGGCTACGTTGAGGAGCAAAAGAAGGGCATCGTTGTCGTCGTCAACAAGTGGGATCTTGTCGAGAAGGATTCCATGACGATGGGAGACTATCGCGAGCGTGCCAGGCGGCAACTGGATTTCATGCCGTACGCTTCGCTGGTGTTTATCTCGGCGAAGACCGGGCAGCGTGTAGCAAAGGTGCTGGAAGAAGCCCTTGAGGTCTTGAACGAGCGCAATCGGCGAGTTTCCACCGCGGCGCTCAACCGGGTGCTCAAGGATGCAGTCTCAAAGCACCCGCCGCCTTCGAAACCTGGCAAGTGGGTACGGTTCTTCTATGCAACACAGGCCGATGTCGCGCCGCCGACATTCGTGTTCTTCTGCAATGAACCGAAGATGATTCACTTCTCGTATCGACGCTACATCGAGAATGAGTTGCGAAACACGTTCGGCTTCACGGGAACGCCGCTGCGGATATCGTTCCGAAATCGTCACGACGCTCACTAGTCATGGAGATACTCGCCGCGCTGGTTGGAATCGGCGCCGCCTATCTCTCGGGGAGCATCCCGTGGGGTGTCGTCCTTGGCGCTGGACTCAAGGGTGTCGACGTTCGCAAGTTCGGATCTGGCAATACCGGAGCCACCAACACGTTTCGGGTGCTGGGCTGGAAGATCGCGGTCGCGGTTGCCGTCATGGACGTGCTCAAGGGATTCCTGCCGGTGGTCATCGGGCGGTGGCTGGATGCACCGGTGTGGCTCGTCGGGGTGATGGCCATTGCCGCGACGGTCGGGCACTGCTGGTCGCCCTGGATGAAGCTGAGCGGCGGAAAGGGCATGGCGACTGGCGGAGGCGCGGCAGTCGGCCTGTTGCCGTGGTTGATTACGATGTTGCCGTTGATGATCGTGATCGTCTTCGCCACACGATATGTGTCACTCGCGTCGATCGTTGCCACTGTCACCGGTACTCTTATCGCATGTGTCTTTGCCGCGACCACGGATTTTCCGTGGTTCTGGGCGATTTGCATCGCGGCAATATCCGGCATCGTCATCGGCAAGCATCACACCAACATCGATCGCTTGTTGTCTGGCAGCGAGCGTCGATTCGGAGTCTCCGAGGCCCGTTGATGCCGACTTTTCGAACAGCGCCAACCGATCCGATGTGCGCCCGTTACGTGCTGTAGCCGTTGGGGTGCCGCTGGTACCAATCCCAGGCCGAGCCAATCATGTCGTCGAGCGTGGACCGCCTGGGCGTCCAGCCGAGTAGCTCGCGGGCGCGAGAGGAATCAGCGACGAGGGCGGCAGGGTCACCCGATCGTCTGGGACCGATCCTGATGGGGAGGTCTTTGCCAGTTACCCGCGCTACAGCGTCGACTATCTCCTTAACGGAGTACCCCGAGGCCGTCCCGAGGTTCATCGCGCCGAGCGGCTGGTCGAGCCGTTCCAGTGCGGTGATATGCGCATCCACCAGGTCGACCACGTGTACATAGTCCCGGATTGCGGTTCCGTCCGGCGTGTCGTAGTCCGTGCCGAACATCGTGAAGTGATCCCGCTTGCCGAGCAGCGTCTGGAGTGCAACCGGGATCAGGTGCGTTTCCGGATCATGATCCTCGCCACGATCATGCGTGGCTCCTGCGACATTGAAGTACCGGAAGATCGCGTGGTTGATGCTGTAGCGGTGCGAGAAGGAGTCAAGCATCTGTTCGGTCATCCACTTGGACGCACCGTATGGATTGATGGGGCTCTTCGTCGTGTCCTCCAGGATCGGAAGCTCCGCTGGCTCCCCGTACACGGCGGCTGTCGACGAAAACACGAATCGCGTGATTCCCGCATCAGCCGCGGCTCGCAGCAGGTTCAGCCCGCCCGCGGTGTTGGTCGCAAAGTAGGGACCCGGCTGCTCGACACTTTCGGGCACCAGCGTGAGCGCGGCGAAGTGCATGACCGCATCAGCTCCCGACGCTCGGACGATATCGGTGACAGCGTCGGTGCACCGGAGATCGCACGTTTCGACGACGGCTCCGGGATGGACGGCTTCGCGATGCCCGCGCTCGAAATTGTCGAGCACCGTCACGTGGTAGCCACGTTCGATCAGACGCTCGGTGGCGACACTGCCGATGTACCCACCGCCACCGGTTACGAGAACGTGCATTGACTGACACCCCTGTTGCTGAATGGTTCGGTGCTGCGTTCGGTCCAGAACCGTCCGGATTCGCACCTGCCCCATGGTACACTTTCGCCGATATTGGCCGCCCATGCCAAGCAGGGCTGCCACCCCAACAGCCCAGTGCATGGCCCCCTGGTGTCGCGAAACGCAAGATTCGAGGATGGAGTGCATACATGACCGCGTCCGAGTTGCTTGAGTCGGCAGATCCAGAGGTTTCGGCGGCGATTCGTCGTGAAGAACAGCGCGAGCGCGACGGTATCGAGCTGATTGCCTCGGAGAACTATGTCAGCGAGGCGGTACTGGCGGCGGTTGGTTCCGTGCTCACCAACAAGTACGCGGAGGGCCTGCCGGGCAAGCGCTATTACGGTGGATGCGAGTATGTTGACGTCGTGGAAGAGCTGGCCATCGATCGGGCGAAAGCCATGTTCGGCGCTGAACATGCCAATGTGCAGCCTCACTCCGGCGCCAACGCCAATATGGCCGCGTATTTCTCCTTGCTGGAGCCCGGCGACACGGTGTTGGGACTCAATCTCTCGGAGGGCGGTCACCTCACGCATGGCTCGCCGGTGAACTTCTCCGGTCGGTTTTTCGACATCTCGTTCTACGGCGTCGATCACGAGTCGGGCCGCATCGACTACGACGCGGTGCTGGACACAGCCAAGACTGTACGCCCGAAGGCCATCATCAGCGGAGCGAGCGCTTACAGCCGTACGATCGACTTCAAGCGATTCCGGGAGATTGCCGACGAAGTGGGGGCGTACCTGTTTGCAGACGTCGCCCACATCGCGGGGCTCATCGTTGCCGGAGAGCATCCAAGTTCGGTCGGACATGCCCACATCACCACCACCACTACCCACAAGACCCTTCGTGGGCCACGTGGCGGGCTCATCCTGACGAGTGAAGAGTTCGGCAAGGGGGTGGACAAGACCGTCTTCCCCGGCATGCAGGGCGGACCGCTGATGCATGTCATCGCCGGCAAGGCGGTTGCGTTCCAGGAAGCGCTGCAACCGTCGTTCCGGGTGTACGCTCGACAGGTCATCGCGAACGCGCAGGCGATGGCCTCGGCGCTCCAGGAGCGCGGTCTGAATGTCGTTTCCGGTGGGACCGACAATCACCTGTTCCTGGTTGACGTGGGTGCACGTGGGGTCAGTGGACGGAAGACGGAACGACTTCTCGACAGCGTCGGAATCTCGGCCAATCGAAACACGATTCCCGGCGATACCCGGCCGCCGACCCAGGCGAGTGGCCTGCGAATTGGCACGCCAGCAGTGACGACCCGTGGATTCAAGGAAGCTGATTGCGTTCGGGTGGCGGATATGATCGCGCGGGTGATCGATGCGCCCGACGATGAGACGATCCTCGATGCAGTGCGGCAGGAAGTCCGCGAGCTGACGTCTGCATTCCCGGTCCAAGGTACGGCTGCGGCTCAGTTGACACAGTAGCTACACACATCGGCAGAGACAGCGAAACGCGACTGGCTCGTCGCCAGTCGCGTTTCGCTGTCCACGAGATCAGGACATCGAGGGGTGCAGACTATTGTAGCAGGAGCTCGAACTTGAGCCGCTCTTCGTCACTTCGATCGCGGCGATCAACAAATGCCCAGATGATCGACGCGAGTTGTACAAGGTACCGGCCCAGAACCGCACCAAGCACGAAACCAACAACCGCGGCGCCGATACTGGCAAGGATCAAGGTAAGAATGCTGGTGTTCGACTTCATTGCCGGATTCCCCTCAACACGACATCCGTGTTGGCGATGCACGACGCGATTACTGGATTTCCAGCACCACCGGTGCGTCCTGCCACAAATCCTCGATATCGTAGAATTTCCTCAGCTCATCATCGAACACGTGCACGACCACATCCGAGTAGTCGAGCAGGATCCAGCCTGAGGGAGGATCGCCTTCGATCCGGGCAGGTCGCACGCTGCGTCGACTCAAGTCGTCCGACAGCTGCCGCGAAATCGCCCGCAGCTGGCGCTCATTCTCGCCGGAGGTGATAACGAAATAGTCCGCCAGGGTCGAGATGCCCCGAATATCCAACACCCGGGTGTGCGAAGCTGGCGTGTCGGCGAGGACATCCGCAATCGTGATCGCGAAGTCGCGAATGTCTTCCTCGGTGGCCAGCGAAATTGTGGATCGATCCTGAGTCACGTGCACCTCGTTGGGTTCCTCGGCGGTTGCCTGGTCACCTGGCAATGCGGCAGACTGTGTGGGCCCGGCAGGGATCGAACCTGCGACCAAGGGGTTATGAGCCCCGTGCTCTACCGCTGAGCTACAGGCCCAATCCGTGTCTCAAGTGTACCCGGCCCACGCTGGCTCGACCAACGCAAAAGGTAGCAAACTGGCCTCAGCGAGATGGGCAGGTCAGGACAACTCCAGTGGAGGAGAGTTGCATGGTGCAAAGTGTGTCGACGGAGCCGCCGGAGAACCAACAGCCAGTGTCGGAAGCAGGGGCGCCGTTCACGATTGCCGATTTCGAGGTGCTTGTGCGCGCGGCAGGCCTCACGGTCGACCAGGACCGCATGCCGCAACTGTTGCAGGCCTTCGAGTCAATCATTGACAACCTCGCTTTTCTCGATGAGCCGAGCGAGCGAAACGATGAGAGCAGGGGGGTAGGGTTCGACGCAGGGTGGGTACCGAACAGGAGACGCGGATGATCGGCGAAGGCCTCGAAACCCTCACCATGACCAGGGCGATGCGTGCTCTGCGCGACGGGAATATCTCCGCGGTCGCGCTGCTGCGGGCAATGTATGAGCAGTACCTTCGAACCGAGCCGACCTTGCATTCATGGGTGGAGCTCTACGAGCAGGAGGCACTCGCTCAGGCAGTGGTTGCCGATCGGCGGATCAAGGTCACCTCGAACCCACCACCACTCCTCGGGATACCGATAGGGGTCAAGGACATCTTCGACATAGCCGGAAAGGTGACGCGGTGCAATTCTGCCTTGCGGGAGAACGCCAAGGTAGCTCACCGGGACGCCGAGGTCGTGCATCGCCTCCGCAAGGCGGGGGCGGTGTTGTTTGGCAAGACCGTCACCCAGGAGCTTGCGGCGGGCGTCATCAGCGCTCCGGCCCGCAACCCCTGGAATCCTGAGCGGATCCCCGGCGGAAGCTCCGGTGGCTCGGCGGCGTCCGTAGTCGCCGGAACGTCGCTTGGTGCGATTGGCAGTGACACCGGCGGGAGCATCCGGATACCAGCATCCTTGACGGGCAGCGTGGGACTCAAACCGACCTGGGGACGGATCGACCTGAGAGGCACATTCCCGCTCGCCGCGTCGCTGGACACCGCGGGGCCGATCACGCGTACGGTCGCCGATGCGGCCGCGATGTACCTCGCCATGGCAAACCGAATGGGAGAGATCTGGGCCAGGCTGGACGAGCTTGACGAGGCACGCGATCTGCGTGGCGTGCGCATCGGCGTGTTGGCATCCTGGTTCAAGGAACGTGCGCAACACGATGTCCTCAGTGCATTCGACGTCGCCTGTGATCAACTGGCCTCGCTCGGAGCGGAAGTTGTGCCGTGTGACTGGCCCGATGCTGCCGCCGCCAACACGTCGGCCATGGTGATTTCGCGCGTCGAATCCGCGGCGCTTCACCATCGCGCCCTGCGCGACGAACCCGAGCGCATTGGGCTGGACGTACGGCAGCGATTGGAGATCGGTGCGCTGCTGTCAGGCGATACCTATCTCAGAGCATGCCAGGCGCGTCACGCCATCAAGACTTCGATCTCCGACGTGTTCGATCAACTTCGTCTCGACGCGGTGGTGGTCCCGACGACTTCGGTCACGGCGCTCCCGGCGGACGATCCGATCGCCCGACATCCGGACGGCACGATTGAATCTGCCGGCGAAGCCCTGACTCGCTTCACGATGCCATGGAACGCGACCGGCCAACCGGTAATCTCCGTCCCTTGTGGTTTCGACAGCGACGATTTGCCAATTGGATTTTCATTTGCTGGAAGACCCGACCACGAACTGGCCTTGTGCCGCATTGCCCATGTCTATGAGCAGGCTGCCGGGTGGTATCTGCGACGACCGGCCCCCGTGCAGGAGATGTGATGACGTCCCGAACGGAGACCGGCTCGCTGCTGAGCACCATTCGCCAGAGTGATTTGCATCAGGGCTGGCTGACATACCTCGAACAACTCGAGGTGCCGGTAGGCTCGATTGAGTTGCCACCCGATGACGACCTCGCCCGAATCCTTGCCGCCCTTGAGGTGCCGGAGGCCGATATTGGTGACGTGATCGCATCGCGACCCAGTCGGGAATGTTCGCCGGACACCTGGTGGCTGATCGAGCGGAGCGTGGCCGCCCTGACAGGGTCGATGGGAGATCTTGAGGGTCCTCCAAGATTCCCTTCACCGCGTGAGATCGCCGGCATCAACCCCTGGTACTTCGTGTACATCTTTGTCGCGACATTGCCGCACACTCGCGCCTACCACGCCTCGCGCGGAATCCCGGACGACATTGCCGCAGCGACACTTGCAGACCTCGGACGCAACGTGCGAGTCAACCACAAGCGCTACGGAGAAGGCGGGCTCGAGGTGGCGTTCTGGCTTGCGCTGCACGCTCGCGGGGTGATTTACCAGCTCGGCCGGTTGCAGTTCGAGCGCGCTCGTCTGGGAGCATCGCTCGCGCAAGCGATGATCGAGCGCGGTGAGCCTGCCTCACCAGACGAAGTCGTGTTATCTGTTCACATCCCGGATTTCCTGGGTCCGTTCACGCCGGACCGCGTTGACGCGTCGATCGCGGAGGCTCGGGGATTTTTCAGGCACCACTTCCCGGAGGATCGCATCCGGTACGCCGTCTGCCATTCCTGGCTTCTCGACCCGCAACTCAAGGAGTATCTCGCCCCCGCGTCGAACATTGTGCAATTCCAGGACCGTTTCGCGCTGTCTGACAGGAAGCAGGATGCGGACCGATCCATTGTCCAGTTCGTGTTTGGACCTGCTCCCGACGATCTGCGGGAGTTGCCACAGCGAACGTCGCTGGAGCGAGCCGTGGCTGGACACCTTCTTGCGGGTCGACATTGGCACGGCCGGTCGGGCTGGTTTCGATGGGGATAACTGCAGATTCTCGACGTCGAACGCAGGCGAGGACTCAATGGGGGAAGCTCTCCCTGGCGGGAATGCAAATGGCCCTCGCAGTGGAGGGCCGGTTTCCTTGATTCTCTGGGGATTTCCTGGAGCGGGAGACCGGACTCGAACCGGCGACATTCTGCTTGGAAGGCAGACACTCTACCAACTGAGTTACTCCCGCAGGCGGATCGCCGACAGCGACTCCGGTCGGGGTGAGAGGACTCGAACCTCCGACCTCAGCGTCCCAAACGCCGCGCGCTACCGACTGCGCCACACCCCGAGGTTGCTGCGCCCAAGGCGTTCGACCTCGGCATCGAAGTATAGGGGGCGAACGACCGACGCGTCAACTCGCGCGAACGTTCGTACCGACAGCCACCCCGAGCCACGTGCATCCTGTGATTCACCAACAGTGGTATCACGTGTTACCGATGACGCGGTAGACCACGGTGTCACCACTGGAGAATGCGACCTCCAGCGTGGATCCCACCATCTCGTCGAAGGCTGCAATACCCGTATCAAGGTTGAGGGCCCGATACTGCGGTACTTCACTCATGGCGACACAGTCGTTCCCATACACTACCGGGTATGTGCGCTCCAGGTCGCCCACGACGATGTAGTGGATGTCGTATCGATCGATGATGGCAAGCTTTTCATCGGTACTGCTGGACCCATAGAGTGTCCTCAGGTCCATATCACGCTGGGGCAGGACCGAGGGATCGCGCTGTTGCCTCTCGTGCCGTTGCCAGCCAAGCACGGAAGGCAACCCTGTTCCGATTGAGATACGTGACGAGTTGCACCGGTAGGGGGCGAATGCCGCCTCGGCGATTACTGGGGTCCCGGCTACCTCTGTGTTGAACCAGTCGATGACGTCGCGGTCTTCGTCGAAGGCAATGACGTACCCATCGAGGGTAGGAACGGTGCCGTACTCCATCCAGTCAAACGCATCGAGCGTCACCCGGTTCGGCCGGGGCTCGAACCGGGCATCAAGACGAATGCCGGTGGCGGCGACCGGGTAGGCCGCGGAGAGGGTCAGGACGAGCGCGGTAGCTACGGTGGCGATCGCCGGCGCGTTGCGTCGGAGCGCGGTGGCTGCACCGCCGGTGGCGAGACGAGACAGGAAGGCATTCACCAAGACTCCCGCAGCAGCCGCGGCAGGGATCGCCAGCAGCACCCAGACCTGATTGTAGAACTTGAACACCGTGTTCATGCGGGCCCAGTCGGTCTGCGCGAGGTCGTCCGCGAGAAAGACAACTTCGACGCCTGCGCCTGTACAACCGGCGGCGGCAACGAGCAGTGCCGCGAGGCGGGGTGCCGGGGGCCGTTTGCGCAGAGCAACCGAGGTTGCCGCGCCCACGATTCCTGCGTACAGGGCGGCAACTGGCCGGTCGATCAGCAAGAATCCGAGCACCCCAGCAGCCCCGGCCACAGCCAGGAGATTCCCGGTCCATCGAGGCAACCCGAAGTCAAATCGCTGAGGTGGCTGACCGAGGTCGATGATCGATTGCAGCCAGATGCCCGACACAGTAATCACAGTCAACGTGTCCAGCCAGGATACGAGATCGGGCTCACGGATTGCGGCCAGCCATCGCGCCAGCAACACGATGCCCAACACTGCAAAGAGCCAGACGTGCGTGCTCCGCATCCGACCGCCGCGTGCAATTGCGAACAAGGCGGGTATCGTCGCAGTTGCGATCAAGAGCATCCCACCAGCATGCGATTCGAGCTCCAGGAGCGATGTTGAATTCCGCACCGCTTCGACTTGGCCGAACGGGGCTTCGAAGTGCAGAAGGAACGGCAGCGCAACGATACCTGCCCCAATTGCCACCCCACCGACCTTGAGCGCCAGGATAAAGAGCCGTCGCCTCGCTCTGGTGATGCGCTGCGTGCCGATGATAATTCCGCCCGCCACAATGCCGGCGGCGACCGGAAGATCCCACGCGTTTGTCGGGTAGACGATTCCGAGCGCGATGGTGGTCAGGCAGAGGCGAGCGACCATGGTCCGGAGGCCGGTTACGGGTGTGCCGAAAGCGAAGGTCGCCGCCAGGCCGATGCACAGGACCAGGAGCGGCATGCCCACAACATGCGCATGGAGATCGCCATAGAGTCCCGTGAAGTAGGGGAATTCGGTGATGAGCTGACCGGTATCGGCGTCGACGATCGCGCGGCTCGGATTCCACACCCAGAAGGTGAACAGGTCCAGATCGATTCCGACACCCCTGACGATGTTGCCGAGTTGCGCGACCGTGACCATGTTGCCGGCGTAGGAGACCAATGCCACAGCAAGGAGACCGGACAGGATCCCATCTTGCCGGCTACGGGACAGCCTGTTCCCGAACATCGCACCGACGCTGAAGGTGGTCGATGCAAGTATTGCCATGATTGTCGGCTGCGCGAGATTGAATGCGATTTCAGTTGGGATTCCGGTTGCCTTGATCAGGAACGCGACCAGATAGAAGCTGTAGTAGTAGTAATTGATGAACCCCTGCGAATACCACGGGTCGACTGGCGGGAACTCCGGGCTGCGGAGAATCGCATTGATCTGTGCGAACTCCATCGGCTTCTCGCCGCCCCAGTACACGTGCCATGAATCTGGATTCAGGAACTTGAAGGTCAGGAAGATAAGGAATGTGACCCAGAAGACCGCCTCGGCGGCGCCGATCGAACGGAACTGCGTTTGGCCGCTGGCAGGTTCTCGGCGCCCAAACCAGAACCAGGATGCGAGGGCGAACAGCATGAGCGTCACGCCCACCCAGACCGCTCGGAACTGGATCAGATGGGCGCTGGACAGCCACCAGAAAACGGTCGCGGGCACGATCACGCCGACCAGGCGGCTGAACCCCCAACCGGCATCCGGGAATCCCTTGAACACCGTTCTGGCCAGCGGCCAGGCGGCGGCCTGCAGGAAGGCAAGCAAAAGCAGCCAGACGACCAGCGCGCCAGCCGTGTTCCCTGTGATTCGCTCGCTCCACCGGGAGTCGGTGACATCATCAAGCTCGGAGACCGGAGTATCGAACGTGAGCGGTTCCGATTGCGGTTCTCGGTCAGGTTCGCTCTGTGCCAGCGCTGAAGCCCCCAGGAGTTGCACGAACTCGGGGTAGGGCACCAGTTGGTGCTTCTGGTAGATGCGAACGACGGGATGGTCGTAATTAATGAAGGTTTCGTCCGCCCCGGAGTCCGGGAACTCCAACCCGAAAAGAGTCGGCGACGATACGAAGGACTTCATTGGCTCGATGCCGCCGAGACCGGATTCGAGGAGCTCATAGAAGCGAATGGGGACCGCATACCGCCACGGATTCTGCCGCATGCCTCTCTCGACGCGATCGGAGGCGAGTACGTAGTAATCGGCGTCGGTCATCAGTTTGTGGAGCTGTCTTGGTGTGGATGATTGCGACGCTTGATCGATTGCACTGGCGAGTTCCTGCGTGTCTTCGGGTGTGATGGTATTGGACAGCGCTACCCGTGACGAGATGTCCCTGAGGGCGTTCTGAAGGTCTGGGGAGGTCGTGATGCGCGCCATCGCACTCACCAGCTCGAACTGAAACGCCGCAGCAACCGGCGGACCGTTTTCATCGAGGGGGATGCCGTCTTCGCGGGTAAGGGCCAGACCGATTCTCTCGAGGTGCGATCCTGCGAGGTTCGCTGCGAAGTCCACGTGTGAGATACCGTTGAGGACATCGACAGCCGCTTCGATCTGACCCGATCCGACCAGGTTGCCAAGCGTTTCACCATACGGCAAGTACGTGAGGGCTGGCCCCAGCAGGGCGATATCACCATAGGTCGGACGGGTCGAATAGAGATTGATACTCGCTGAATCGAACCGCCGGGCGTCAGTCGAGTGGGCCGATATGAGGGATATCGGCAACCGATCGTCCCATATCTCGTCAGTGAAGGTGGAACCTGGCGGCAGATTCTCAAACATCCAGATCGACGCTGCGACCCGCGTGTGTTCCCCGGAGGGCACCTGGGCGAAGGCGGCACCCCAGCCGGAGGAAATGACCAGCATCAATGCCGTAAACCCTACGGCCAACGTTTTCCCCAGTCGATCCTTCAGGACCATCGCCATGGAAACGATGGCCAGTCCGGCGCAGATTGCGAGCGCCGGTGTCACGGGGAGTGCGTAGCGTGGGAACTTGGTCTCCGGGTACAGGATCACCAACGTGAATCCCGCGAGCCAGAGGAGAAGCAATGTGGCTGCGGCAGATTGTCGTTTCCAGGCAAACCAGGCCAGCAGGCCGGCTCCGCAGATGCCAAGGAGGATAGCGACCGGACCGAGGAAATACTGGACAGCTTCGGTGATTTGATACGCACCTCGCGTCGTTTTGACATATTGCTGAGTGAATGGGACATCCCAGGTCCCCGATTGGATCATGCCCTGTTGCCTGAGGGAGTCTCCATAAGCAGCCGGCGCGAGAAATGCGAAGGGCTCGCCCAGGAAAAAGACGGTCGACGTCGCGACGAAACTGATAGTTGCTCGCGCGACGGCGCGAATGACAATTCGGCCGCTGGCCAATCCGTGCTGGTGGTCCATCCAGGCTGCAAGGACAATGGCGGCGAGCAGAATGCAGGCAAAGGGCGCGGCTGTCGCCTTCGTTGCGAGAGCCAGTCCGAACCAGCACGACATCAACGAGAATCTCCAGAGCGACCCCGAGTTCACTGCGTCGATTCCCGTCAACAGGGATGCGAAAATGAAGAACGTGAGCCACGAATCGACCGTGAAGAAATGGCTGGACTGGATCGCAATGGGAAGAAAGGCATAGACCACGGAACCAGCGAGGCCGACTGTCCGGCTGATCACCCG